>CAMVIX010000023.1 GCA_947167695.1 uncultured Clostridiaceae bacterium | reverse complement strand
ATTTTGTAAATTTTTTAAAATTTTTTTATTTTTTATATAACTATCTCCCTCACCAGTGAAACATGTGGACAAACCTTATTTTAAATTATATTAAACATTTAACCGCTTCTTTTAAATTATGTTCTTTTTGATTTGCATCTTCTAGGCTTGTTCCTTTTACTCCAATGTAGAACTTTATTTTAGGCTCTGTTCCAGATGGTCTTACACAGCACCAACTATCATTTTCGAGCTCATAATATAGTACATTTGATTTTGGTAAGCCAGTTTCTGTTTGTACACCTGTTTCTATGTTTAATATTTTATTTGCATCGTAGTCACGCAATCTTAATACTTTATATTCGCCTAATTCTTTTGGAGCATTTTCTCGCAAGTTTTGCATAATAGCTTTTATCCTTTCTGCGCCATCTGCTCCCTCTAATGTTATTGAAATAATCCCCTCTTTATAGTAACCATATTTTTCATAAATATTTATCATTTGATCCCATAATGTTAGGCCTTTTGTTCTGTAATATGCCGCAGCTTCACATAGTGCCATTACAGCAACTATTGCATCTTTATCTCTTGCATGTGTTCCAATTAAGCAACCATAGCTTTCTTCGTATCCGAATACATACTCGTGCTCTCCTGTTTGCTCAAATTGTTTTATTTTTTCGCCTATATATTTAAAACCAGTTAAAACCTCCATTAGCTCAACTCCGTAATTTTCAGCTATTGGTTTTGCCATATTTGATGATACTATAGATTTTACAAGGACACCATTTGATGGAAGAATACCCTTTTCTTTTTTCTGTGAAATCTCATATTCTGCAATAAGTAATCCAGACATGTTTCCTGTAAAAGATTTATATTCTCCTGTTTTACTATCTTTTGCATACACGCCTAATCTGTCCGCATCGGGATCTGTTGCCAAAACCAAGTCCGCATCTTTTTCTTTTGCAAGTTTTAGTGCTAATTCAAATGCTTTTGCATCTTCTGGATTTGGATATGGTACTGTAGGAAAATTCCCGTCTGGCATTTCTTGCTCTGGTACAACATATACATTTTCAAATCCAAGCTCTGCTAATATTCTTTTTACTAAAACTCTTCCTGTTCCATGAAGTGGTGTATACACTATTTTTATATCCTTTGCAACCTGCTTTATTGCATCTGGATTTAATACAAGTTTTTTTAGTTCTTCTATATAAGTGTCATCTATTTCTCTTCCTATTATATTGTATAATCCCTTTTCTTCCGCTTCTTCCTTGCCCATTGTTAATACTTCTTCATAGCTTACAACTTTATTTACTTCTTCAATGATTAATTTATCTTTAGGTGCTGTGATTTGTGCTCCATCTTCCCAATATACCTTATAACCATTGTATTTTGATGGATTGTGGCTGGCTGTTATTACTATTCCTGCTATCGCATGTAGCTTTCTTACTGCATATGAAAGTTCAGGTGTTGGTCTTAGGCTATCAAATACATATGTTTTTATTCCATTTGCATTTAGAGTTAGCGCTGCAAAGTCTGTAAATTCTCTTGAATTATTTCTTGAATCGTATGCTATAACAACTCCTCTTGATTCCATGCCTTCTTTTTTAATGAAGTTTGCTAATCCCTGTGTTGCTTTAGTTACCGTGTATTTGTTCATTCTATTTGTTCCTGCTCCCATTATACCACGAAGTCCTGCTGTTCCAAATTCCAAACTTTTATAAAATCTGTCTTTTATTTCTTCTTTATTGTCTTTTATTGCCATAAGCTCTTTTTTTGTTTCATCATCAAAGAAAGGATTATTGAGCCATTCTTGAAATCTTTCTTCCTCCATATTTTTCCTCCTTTTATCGGTGGCAAGTTAAAATCTGTCACCTGTTTGTTCTTTTACGGGCAACATTATATGCTGCCCTACAAATTTATTTATTTGCAATATAGTCATTATATAATTTTCTTGCTGTTTCTGGGCTGTCTACACCTTCTGCATTTTTAACTGGTGCAAATTCCTCTTCTCTTTTTACACGCATTATTAACATGTCGTCTAAACTTGAAAATGCATCAAATATGAAGCTTTCAAATTTGTATGCATTTGGAGCATCTGGCACTACTATCTCCCCATTTGCATTCATGTACTCTGCTTTTTTAAAAGCACTGTGAAATGGTAGCTTGTTCTTTTCTAATTCTTCGAAACCTTTTATATTAAACATATTCATTAGAACATGTCCTTCACCATATAAAAGCTCTCCATCTTTATCCCTTGCTTCTGCCATTTCCTTTGAGATTTCTGTGTATTCTATAACACTTGGTTTTCCATTACGTTTACAAAATACTCCTACTTTTTCTTCTGGGCTTGTCTTCACTAAAGATTTTCCAGCGACCAAGCATTTTTTCTCTATTGCAAGTCCCACAAAAATTGGGTCACACATTTTTACTAAGCAGTTATCTACTCCTCCAACAAATATCCATTCTACTCCTCTTTTTTTCATATCTTCTAATAAGTGGTTTCTAAATACTGCTTCAAAAATTCCTCCATGTCCATCTGCAGCTTTTTTTACAAATCCGTTTTTGTCTAATAATATTTTTCCGTCTGTCCCTATCATCGGAAGTTCCCCTTGTTTGAAGAATTTTATAGCATCTTTACCATATCCAAAATAATTTTCTTTTTCAAAATATGCTACTGTTTCATCATTGTTTTCGCGACTAGTCATTATATACCATGGAATAATAACACTATATTTTTGGCTACCCTCTTTTAATGTCTCGCATATTAATTGGAACAATGTTTTGTCCTCTGTAAGTTTAAATGTACCTTTTGGTCCTTTGTGGCCAAGTCTTGTTCCTTGTCCACCTGCCATTGTGATAAATCCGAGTTTTCCTGCTCTGATTGCTTCTTCTCCTATTTTAATATACTTTTCTCTTTCTTCGTTACTTAATTTAAATTGATTAACATATTCTATTGGCTCTATTTTGTCTTTTCCAACCTCAATTTCTTTTTTTGTATTTTCATATAAGTTTAAAATTTGCTCAAAATCAATTTCCTGTATTTGTTCTAATAATTTTTCTTTGTCCTCAGCAGACATCTCATTGTATTTTAATAATAAATGTTCTTGTCCATATTTTTTTAGTGTTTCTCTTACGGCTTCTTCTTTTTCTCCCATTTTCCATTCCTCCTTTTTTGATTATAATATATACTAATTTTTTTGTTTCGTCAAATAACTTTTGAAGAAAGATGAAATTTTAGCAAATCTGGGGACAGATTTCAAACCTGTCCCCAATTTGACCGAATTTTCAGGCAAAAAAATCGATTTTTCTTATGCCTACGAAAATTTATGCAATTCCCTCAAACACTTCTGAAATTTCTTTTTCCCCTGATGTATTTAAAATTTTATCATGCTTTTTTAATATTTCTTCTATGTTTTGATTAAATTCACCAACATCATAGCAATTTACTACTGTTATTTTACTACCTTCATTTTCTTTTGACCATTTTTCTATTAAACTTCCTATTTTTTCTATATATGAATTTTCTCCTTTTATTATAATTGTTATGTTTTTTTCTTTTATATTTTTTAAACTTTCTTCTATTTGGCTATATTTTTTTATATTACTTTCATTCCAATTTAGGTCTGCAATTTTTTGTTTTTTCTCATTGTCAATCATTAATTTTGGTAGAAATGTTCTTATTAATAATGAATAATTTTGGGATGTATATAGTAGAACTTTTTCCTTGTTTCTTATTTTCTGATTTATATATGGAGTTATCATTGTTATAAAATGCCAATCGCTCACACAAAAACTACATACTTTTTTTACACTACCCATTATTCTCACTATGGTTTCCCCCTTTTGTTTTCAACCGATAAAAATATTTTACCATTTATTTCCAATTTAGTCAATATAAAAAATTAAAAATCGTATACGGAAATTCGACAATGAATAATTTTTTTATTTTTGTAAATACTTTCTTTAAAACATATAAATTTACAAAAATGGTTTTTTTGAAAAATGGAGGTTAATTATGAAACTAAAGAATGTTTTTTCAAGATTTAAAAGAGTTTTTATACTAATTTTGCTATTATTGCTTTTTTTTAGTATATGTGCTTTTAGTTATATAAATACTGTTTCAGCACATATTTCTGAAAGTGTTTTTCGCTTGCACGTAATTGCAAACAGTAATAATACACAAGATCAAAATTTAAAATATTTAGTTAGAGATAAGTTAATAGAATATATGAATAGTTTAGCAAAAAATTGCAAGTCAAAAGAAGATATTATTACTTTAGCTCACTTGCACTTGCCTGAATTTGAGGAAATTGCTAAATCCGTTGTTTTAGAAAATGGTTTCGATTATGATGTTAACGTTGAAATAGGGCATTTCGATTTTCCTACAAAAAATTATGGTGATATTTCATTGCCTGCCGGTTTTTATGATGCTATACGTGTGAAAATTGGGAAAGCTGAAGGGAAAAACTGGTGGTGCGTGATGTTCCCTCCTCTATGTTTTGTTGATGTGACAAGCGGTATTGTCCCAGAAGAATCAAAAGAGCTATTGCATGAAAAATTATCAGATGAGGAATTCTACTTAATTTCTCAAAACTCACCAGAAATAAAATTTAAATTCAAGTTGTTAGAACTATTTAGTACAATTTCTAATACTTTGACTGCTAAAAAATAAAAATATCTTGTAAATCCCCAATAAATATGATATAAAATATGAGAATATATTTATTGGGGGTATTTTTTTGGAAAAGCTTATTATAAAAGGACCTACTCCTCTTAAGGGAGAAGTTACTATCAGTGGTGCAAAGAATGCAGCTGTTGCTATTCTGCCAGCTACTTTACTTATAAATGGAATTTGTAAAATTGATAATTTACCTCATATTAGTGATGTAAAATTGTATTGTGATATTTTGGAATTGCTTGGTGCTAAAATTACATGGCATACTCCACACGAGATTACCATTGATACAAGAAATATTAATTGCAAAGCAGATATTGTAGAAATTACTAGAAAATTTAGAGCTTCATACTATTTAATTGGTGCACTTCTCGGAAGATGCGGTGAAGTTCAAGTTGGTCTTCCAGGTCGGTTGTAAGCTTGGTGCAAGGCCTATTGATTTACATATTAAAGGTTTTGAAGCATTAGGTGCTAAGACCAAGATTTCTCAAGGCAATATTTACGCTACTGCTAAAAAAATGGTTGGTACGTCGATATATTTAGATATTGCTTCTGTAGGAGCTACTATTAATATTATGCTTGCAAGTGTATTAGCTGAAGGGACTACTGTTATTGATAATGCTGCTAAAGAACCACATATTGTAGACGTAGCAAACTTTTTAAATACTATGGGAGCAGATATTCGTGGTGCAGGTACTGATACTATTAAAATTCACGGTGTACAAAAACTTAATGGTGGTGGAACATATTCTGTTGTTCCTGACCAAATTGAAGCAGGAACATTTATGCTTGCAGCTGTCGCATCACGCGGTGATCTTGTTATTAAAAACTGTATTCCAGAGCATTTAGATCCACTTACTGCAAAACTTGTGGAAATTGGAGCAAATGTAGAGGAAAATGGAGATGAGGTTCACGTTTGGTGTAACAAAAGACCAACGAAAGCTGTTGTAAAGACACTTCCTTATCCTGGTTTTCCTACGGATTTACAGCCTCAGATGGGTGTTGTACTTTCAATCGCTGATGGAACAAGTATTATAAATGAGAGCATCTGGGAATCTAGATTTCAGTATACTGCAGAGCTTAATAAAATGGGTGCTAATATAACAGATCAAGGTAAGTCTGCTCTGTTTCAAGGTGTTGAGAGATTGATTGGTGCTCCTGTTTACGTTACAGATTTAAGGGCTGGTGCGGCTTTAATTATTGCAGGTATTTGCGCTAATGGAACAACTGAAGTTCTTAACCTTGAGCATATTGACCGTGGTTATGAAGACATTGAAGGTAAATTTAGAAAAATAGGTGCTAATATTGAAAGAATAAATCAACCAGATTAGAAGCAAAGGATGAAATTTTATGCTTAATTTTTGTAGTTTATATAGTAGTAGCAGTGGAAATTGTTTATTTGCACAAAGTGAAAGCACAAATATTTTAATAGATGCCGGTGTAAGCACACGAAAAATTGAAACTGCTTTAGATAAAATAAGTGTATCTCCTGAAAGCATTTCAGGTATACTTATTACACATGAACATTCTGACCATATTCAGTCAATTGGAAATTTTTCCAAAAAGTATAATATTCCTGTATATATTAACAATAGCACTTGGGATGCATTGCAAGCAGAGCAAAAAGAAAAAATCTCAAGTGAAAATCATAAAAGCTTTGTAATAGATGAAAAATTTAATATTGGAAATATTGAGGTATTGCCTTTTTCTATTCCGCATGATGCTGCCGATCCCTGTGGATTTAATATTTCAAGTGGCAATTCTAAAATAAGTATTGCAACAGATTTAGGCCATATGACTGACTATATTTTAAAGCATTTGGAACATAGTTCATTTATTTTGTTAGAGTCAAACTATGAACCAGAAGTTTTAAAATTTAGTCGCTACCCATATATTTTAAAGAAACGTATTGATGGTCCAAATGGGCATCTTTCCAATGTTATGGCAGGAGAAACAATCTCAAAATTAATTCCAACAGGATTGCATTCCGTTATGCTTGGGCATCTTAGTAAGGAAAATAATTTTCCAGAGCTTGCTTATAAAACTGTTATGGAAAAAATTGTGGAAAATAATTTTAGCGAACGCTCTATTTCTTTAGGTGTAGCAGATAGATCTTCACCAAGTGGAATTATTAAGGTCCCGTAAAAAATTTTTTCTATTTCACAAGAAAAACACCGGAATATTTATTCCGGCATTTTTAATGGAAAAAAATATAATTGAATAAAAAACTTATTTTATTCATTTAATATATAGGGGGCGTGTAGAGGGACCTAAAATTTTTTTAGAATTCTTTATAGGGGATAATTACAAAATTAGTTTTCCCTCTACAAGATTGATAACTATTTAAAATTACCGGATAATTTTTTGAGAATTTTCTTTGATAAAAATTTTTCTATAATTTGTCTGACAGTAAAATACGTAATAAAAAATAAAAAGATTTTATAAATCATCATGACTCCTAAAAAAAATTGAATTTGAAATTTGAAATTTGGTTTAAAATTTCAAATTTCAAATTCATGGTGATGAAATAATGTTAAACTAGTTAAAGTTTTTAATTAACTGATATTATTCTACAATAGTTTCCTTAAATTGTCAACAAAAACTTTTCGACAAAATACGCCAAACCAATACTGAAACCGACATTCCGAACCAAGTCACCTATTAACGCTGCAATTATAATTCCTCTCGTTTTCTTTATTTTAACCACTCCTGTGTATATTGCTATTGTGTATAACGTAGTTTCTGTAGACCCCATTATTGTAGATGCTATTTTTCCAATTATAGTATCCACACCATTTATTTTCATTATGTCTGTTGCAACTGCCATTGATGCACTTCCCGAAATAGGCCTCAGCATGGCAAGTGGCATTACCTCTGCTGGTACTCCTAAAATTTTTAAAGTAGGTGTTAAAAGGCTTATTATTTGATCTAGTATTCCAGAAGCCCTTAATGCTCCTATAGCTATGAAGAGCCCTATTAAACTTGGGAAAATTCTAAAAACTATTTCTATTCCTTCCTTTGCACCGTCTAAAAAAGTATCAAACACCTTGTTTTTCTCCATTAGTCCGTACACAATTACAAACAGTATAAAAAAAGGTATTGCCATATTCGACAAATATGAAAACATTATTATCACCTTTTTCTTTTTATAAGAATCTTTGTTGCAATAACTGCCGAAATAGCAGCTGAAATTGTTGCTATCCATACAGGTATTATTACACTTGCTGGCTCTTTACTACCGAAGTGACGTTCTAATTGCTATAACTGTTGTTGGGATAATTTGTAATGATGCAGTATTTATTACAATAAACATCATCATTGAATTAGTAAGTGTGTCTTTTTTATCATTTACTTTTTGCATTGAATTCATTGCTTTAAGCCCTAGTGGTGTAGCTGCATTTCCAAGTCCCATTATATTTGCAACTATATTCATTGATATTTCTTCATGTACTTTCTCTGTCTCCTTAATATCCGGAAATAAAAATCGCATAATTGGTCTAAGTAGCTTTGTGATTTTTTTAATTAAACTTGTATTTGATGCAATTTGCATAATTCCATTCCACAGGCATATAGTTCCGAAGCAAATTTATGCTTAACTGTACTGCGTCTGATGTCGAAGTAAAAATCGATTGTGTGATTTGGTCCGCTCTGCCATTTGCTATTCCATATGTAAATGAAATTATTATAAATATGGGCCACAGTATATTTAGCATTTATCTCACCCTTATTTATAAATATTCCAGAGTAGACAATGTTATTCAATGAGTTTTTTGTTTTTTTATGGCTGAGCAAATTGTAATAATTTGTAAAAAAAGTTCGCATTTTTATTGACCATATCAAAACTTTGTGGTATTATATATGTGTAAATTTAATAAAAGACATTTTTGATAAGGAGGAATGCCTATGAAATCAACTGGTATAATCAGAAAAGTAGATGAATTAGGAAGAGTTGTTATTCCTATTGAATTAAGAAATACTTTAAAAATAGCTGAAAAAGACCCTATTGAAATATTTGTTGATGGAACTGCAATTGTTTTAAAAAAGCACGAATCTACATGCGTATTTTGCGGCGGAAATAAAAAGTTAGTAGAATACAAAGATAAATTAATTTGCGAAAAGTGTGCAAAACAAATATCTGGGTTAACTGAATAATGTCAAAATGAGGAGTGCTACGCACTCCTCATTTTTCATTATTTCATAAAATATTGATAAATTACGTTTTTGCTAACTCCTCTTTCTTTGGCAATTTGCTTTATTATTTCTTTCTTTTCTAACCCTTGTTTTTCATAATATAAGTAGTGTTCTTCTAATGTTAAATTTTTTCTTTCTTCTGCTTCTTTCTCCTGCCTGCTTCTATCTGCCCCTTGTACTATTATTACATACTCACCTTTTGGCTCTTCTATTTCTTTTAATATATCCGAAATCTTTCCTCTTTCAAAATTTTCATGTATTTTAGTTAGTTCCTTACAAAGGACTATATTACGGTCTCCAAGCACTTCTAGCATTGTTTCTAGCGTTTTTATTAGCTTATGTGGTGCTTCGTAAAATATTAGTGTCTTTGTTTCATATTCATTTTCCTCTAATTTCTTTCTTTTTTCTGTAGTGTTTACTGGTAAAAATCCTAAAAAGCAAAATTCATCTGTGCTCATTCCAGAGCAAATAAGTGCATTTATAGCAGCACATGCCCCCGGAACTGGAACTATATTTATATTTCTTTCTATTGCTTTTTTTATAATTACCGCTCCTGGGTCTGATATTCCTGGTGTTCCTGCATCTGATACTAGTGCTATGTTTTTTCCTGCTTCTATTTTGTCTAACAATGTATCAGATTTTTCTTCTTCTATTTGTTTATAGTAACTTATAAGTGGTTTAGATATTTCAAAGTGATTTAATAACTGCAAAGTATGTCTTGTATCTTCAGCAGCTATAATATCCGCTTCTTTTAATATTTTTATTGCTCTAAATGTTATATCTTCTAAATTACCTATTGGTGTTGCTACGATATAAAGTGTGCCTTTCATATTTTTTCCTCCTAGTTTGTTTTTATGGAGCACTTTCGTGCTCTGCTACAATTTTTCATAAATTACTTTACACTATCATTTATTCCATAAATTTTGTTTACTTCTTCTGTATATGTCCCATCTTCATTGTAAACTATAAGTGGTCTTTCCACTTCTACAAATGCATTTCCGTATTTCACACCTTTTACAAGAACCATTGTGGGCTTTTTACTTTGTTTTGGTTGTATAAATCGTATTACTTTTGGCTCTATTTTATATGTTCTCATTAAACTTAATAAATCAACAATTCTCTCCGGCCTATGAATTATATATAATGCACCTTTTTCTTTTAGTGCATAAAAAGCCGCTTTTATTACGTCTTCTAAATTACATAATATCTCATGTCTTGCAATTAGTTTGGTTTTGCTATCGTTTATTACTCCACTATTCATTCTTTTATATGGAGGATTGCTTACAACTGCATCAAAACTTTCTTTATCAATTAATTCGTGAACTTTTTTTATATCTCCGTTAATCATTGTAAATCTTTCTTTTAATTGATTAAGCTCTATACTTCTATTTGCCATTTCACATACGTCTTCCTGTATTTCTAGGCCTGTAATTTGTTTAATCCCAGTTTTTCCGCACATAAGCATGCCTAATATTCCATTTCCTGCCCCTAAATCTAGCACCGTACTACCATTTTTTACCTCTTTTGCGAAATCCGAGAGAAGTACACTATCTATCCCATAGCAAAATGCTTTTATGTTTTGAATTATTCTTAAACCGTTTAATTGTAAATCGTCAATTCGCTCATCTTCTTTTATTTCCATTTATTTCACCCTTTTTTACTTGTATACATATTATATAATAAAATCCTTAAATTGTCTATGATTGGAGTTGTTTTAAGTGTATCATGAATTAGTCCCTTTTAATAAAAAAAAGAAAAAGTATGATTTAAAACAAAAAGAAGAGGAAATTATTTATTCCCTCTTTGAAGTTGAAAAGTTTTTATGCTGTTGTAGTAAAGCTAAAAAATATTACTGCTTCGCAAAGATGATTAATAGAAACTTAAATAGATAGTTCTTTTCCATTAATTAATATTTTTACCGACTCTATTTCTGCAAGTTCGACTAATGTGTTTTTAACAGAATTCATTATTCTTTCTTTTTCGTCTTTACCTATGTTTGTAATACTTGTACTTAGGTTAACTTCCGCCATGTTTCCTTTCGTTGTTACACCAATTAAAGTTACATCTTTTGGTATAGCACTCTCCAATTTTTCATTCTTCGGTCCCTCTAAAAGAAGTTTCATTAAAGTTTCGCATGGATTATTTATTAATTGCTTTACATCTATTAGTCTTGCTTCTGGCATTATATCTTTTGTTTCCTTGTTTTGAAAGTACAATGTAACTAATGTCTGCCTTTCTTGTTCTTCGCTTATTTCCTCTTGTGGTGTATATTCCTTAATTTCATCTGGCTTAACTTTAAAAAAGCTCTTCACTCCTAAGAATATAGCAATTACAATAATTATTAGTAATACGATATACAAAAAAATTTTGCCTCTCATATGTGTGCCTCCTAAAAATATGGTTTGTACACTATATGCTGGGCAAGCTTTTTTTAGAACTTTTTTATTTTAATAGTTAAAGTGTATATTATATATTTTTTATGCCTTGTGTGTCGCAACCCTCCTGATTAAAAAATAGGATGGTTGCTCCACTCGCACTTCGCTTCGCTTCGTTTGTAGCCTACGCGTCCGCTACGGCTAAACCTGAGTCGCTTACGTGGCATTTCAAAATATATAATATACACTTTACTACTATAGAATAAATTTCCACAATCCTTTTTTAGCTTCTTTTGCATTTTTTAAAGCATCCTTAAATTCCTCTACGTATTTAACATTTGGTGGAACAGTTTCAAGCCTTGCGTACCCTTCTGCTAACAATTTCTTATTAACCATCTCACCATCTAAATAAACATATGCAAGCAGTCTGTCATATTTGTCTCTTTTTTCCACATCAAATTCCAAGCTTACCTTTTTCCCTTCTAACAAAGATTTGGTATATTCAGATGCCATTTTACCATATTCCGTGTTTTTTTCCTCATCTGGGTGGACACTTTCAGGTGTATCTATCCCAATTAGGCGAACTCTTTCTTTTTTTCCATTATATTTAATTTGAATTGTGTCTCCATCTACTACCTTAATTATCTCATAAACTTTCTTGCTTTCTGCAGTTTTTGTTGCGTTTTGGCTAACGTTTTCCACAATGCTTTTGCTTAATAATGCCAAGACTTCCTCTTTTGATATTATTCCGAATACTGAAGCTATCGCAATTATTGCTATGCATACTAGTAGTTTTATAATCTTCTTCTTTTTGGATTTCATTTGTATCACTCCTTGGTAGTATTTTATCGTTAATTTTATAAAATTTCAAGACCTTTTTCTTACGGAAACTGCCTTTTTCTTGCATTGACAAAAATGCCTTTTCATTATACAATAGGTTAGAAAATAAACTTAGTTCAAACCATATTGCAAATTTGCAAGCATTATGGGGGCAGGTTTATAAACCTGTCCCCAAATGCTTGTAAATCTGTCGCATATACTAAAAGAAGCAAAAAGGAGTTATTATATATATGAAGTCAATATATCATGTAGGGCTTGATGTTGGCTCTACAACAGTAAAAATTGTAGTAATGAATGAAACCTTAGATGTATTATATACATCCTATACAAGACATTTCTCGGATACGAAAAATACAGTTTGCAATGTTCTTGAAGATTTAAAAGAAAGATTTAAAGACACTAATTTTACTATCGCTTTAACAGGTTCTGGTGCAATGTCTGCTAGCCAGTTTTTAGGCGTGCCTTTCATTCAAGAAGTAGTCTCTTGTAAAAGAGCCGTTGAGAAATATATTCCAGAAACTGATGTAGTAATTGAACTTGGTGGCGAGGATGCTAAAATTATTTATTTTGATAAATTCATTGAGCAACGTATGAACGGTACTTGTGCTGGAGGAACTGGTGCATTTTTAGACCAAATGGCCTCTCTATTAAACACAGATACAGCAGGTCTTAATGATTTAGCAAAAAACTATACAACAATTTACCCTATTGCATCACGCTGTGGTGTATTTGCAAAAACTGATGTGCAACCGCTTTTAAATGAGGGATCTCGTAAGGAGGACATTGCAGCTTCAATATTCCAGGCAGTTGTAAATCAAACCATATCTGGTTTGGCCTGCGGTAGACCTATTAGGGGAAATGTTGCTTTTTTGGGTGGACCTCTTAGCTACCTGCCAGAGCTACGTAAGAGATTTATTGAGACTCTAGATTTAAAGGAAAAAGAAATAATAGTTCCAGAAGATGCTCACCTTTTAGTCGCAAAAGGTGCAGCTCTTGATTCCATTGAAACCGATCCTATTTCCGGGGTAGAATTAGAAAAAAGAATAAATAATTTAAGGAATTCTGTTGATAATACAACTCTTCCTCTAGAGCCATTATTTAGTTCAGAAGAAGAATATAATGAATTTAAGCAACGCCACGCAAAAGCTTCTGTTAAGAAAAAAGACCTAAGTACAGTATCTGGTGATTGCTTTATAGGAATTGATGCTGGCTCTACTACTACAAAATTGGTATTAATAGATAGGGAAAAAAACCTATGTTATTCTGATTATGGAAGTAACCAGGGAAATCCTTTAAAAAGCGTAATAGCCATGCTTAAAAAGCTGTATAGTATAATTCCTCCTACTGCAAAAATTCGTTATAGTGGCATTACAGGTTATGGAGAAAAATTAGTTCAAACTGCCTTAAATATAGATTTAAATGAGATTGAAACAATTGCGCATTACACAGCAGCAAAGGAATTTATGCCAGATGTTACAAGTATTGTAGACATTGGTGGCCAGGATATGAAATACATAAAAATGAAGAATCATGTTATAGATAATATTATGCTCAATGAGGCATGTTCTTCCGGATGTGGGTCTTTTATACAAACCTTTGCAAAAAGCTTAAATCTTTCTATTGAAGACTTCGTTAAGGAAGCCTTGAATTCTAAAAGGCCTGTCGACCTAGGCTCAAGATGCACTGTGTTTATGAATTCTAAAATAAAGCAAGCTCAAAAAGAAGGATATTCAGTAGGGGATATTTCAGCTGGACTTTCATATTCGGTTGTAAAAAATGCTATTCAAAAAGTTATGAAAGTTAGGGATGTAAAAACTCTCGGAGACCATATTGTAGTACAAGGTGGAACATTCTATAATGATGCTGTGCTTCGTAGCTTTGAAAAAATAGTGGGGCTAAATGTAATAAGACCAGATATCGCCGGCCTTATGGGTGCTTACGGAATGGCACTTTTAGCTAAAGAGCAATATGAAGCAAACTTTGATATGGAATACTACTCTACAATACTTAAAAATGGTGAGTTAGATGATTTAAAAATTGACATTACCCACGCTCGTTGTGGAAGATGTGAAAATAACTGCTTACTTACAATAAATAAGTTTAGCAATGGAAAAAGATTTATCTCCGGAAATCGATGTGAGCGTGGCAGTGGTCTTGATGTTTCACACTCGGATTTGCCAAATTTATATAAATATAAATTTGAAAGATTGTTTAATTATGAGCCATTATCGGAGGATAAAGCTACACGTGGCACTATTGGAATCCCTCGAGTGCTTAATATGTATGAAGATTATCCTTTCTGGTTTACTTTCTTTACAAATCTTGGCTTCAGAGTTATTTTATCAGAAAAGAGTAATCGTAAAACATATGAAAAAGGTATTGAGTCTATGCCTTCAGAGTCAGTTTGCTACCCTGCGAAATTATCTCACGGTCATATTGTAAGCTTAATAGAGCAAGGAGTAAAAACTATTTTTTACCCTTGCATACCATATTCAAGAAAAGAATATGAAAAAGCAGATAACCACTATAATTGTCCTATCGTAATTTCATATTCTGAAGTTCTAAAAAACAATGTTGAGCAATTAAAAGCAGATGACATTACATTCTTAAATCCGTTTTTACCACTAGAGGCAAAAAATTTGGCTAAGAGAATATTAGAATTAGATGAATTTAAGCAATATAATTTTACAAAGAAAGAATTATTAGAAGCAGGTCAGAAGGCTGAGAATGAGTATCATAAATTTAAAGCTGATGTACGCTCTAAAGGTGAAGAAGCTCTTAAATACATTGAAGAACATAATTTAAAAGGTATTGTTTTAGCAGGAAGACCTTATCATGTAGACCCTGAAATAAACCACGGAATTGATACCTTGATAACATCTCTTGGGCTTTGTGTGCTTACAGAAGACTCTATTTCTCATTTAGGAGAAGCAAAAAGGCCAATTCGTGTTGTAGATCAATGGGTATTCCATGCAAGGCTTTATGCTGCAGCTGAAGTTGTCGGAAAGAAGCCTAATTTAGAACTTGTTCAACTTAATTCATTTGGTTGTGGTGTAGACGCTGTTACTACAGACCAAGTAGAAGAAATTTTATCAAGTTATAATAAAATGTATACCTTAATTAAAATAGACGAGGTTAATAACTTAGGCGCTGTTAGAATTCGTATTCGTTCTTTACTTGCAAGTATGAATAAGCGTTTAAAAGATAGCTTATCTGGAAGCGGAAATTACGAACAAATTAAAATTCCGTTTACAGAAGATATGAAAAAGAATTATACTATTTTAATGCCTCAAATGGCCCCAATACATTTTGAACTATTTGAAGCAGGAGTTAAATCCGAAGGATATCATATAGAATTACTTCGAGATTGTACACCTAATACCGTAGAAACCGGATTAAAATATGTAAATAATGACGCATGTTATCCATCAATCTTAACAACAGGCCAATTTATTGAAGCACTAGAATCTGGTAAATATGACCCTGATAGAACTGCAATCATTATGTCTCAAACAGGCGGTGGATGTAGAGCCACTAACTACATTGGATTTATCCGTAAAGCTCTTCGCGATGCAGGGTTTGAGCAGGTTCCAGTTATCTCATTTAATGTTGTTGGAATGGAGAAAAATCCTGGATTTAAGTTAACAATACCACTTGCAGAGAAGCTATTAAAAAGCATAGTTTATGCAGATTTATTGCAAAAAATGCTTACAAAAAACAGAGCTTATGAGGTGCATAAAGGTGAAACTCAAAAATTATTTGATGAATGGATGGAAAAATGCAAAAAATTAGTTGTAAAATCTTCTAATAAAGAATTTAGAAATAGCATTTATGAAATAGTAGATGATTTTGAAAAAATTGAATTAGATACATCAAATCCAAAGCCAAAGGTGGGAATTGTTGGTGAGGTTTTAATTAAATATCATCCTTTTGGAAATAATTTCG
>CAMVIX010000022.1 GCA_947167695.1 uncultured Clostridiaceae bacterium | reverse complement strand
TGCGGAGGCTACAAACGAAGCGAAGCGAAGTGCGAGTGGAGCAACCATCCTATTTTAAAATTAGGAAGGTTGCGACACACAAGGCATAAAAAATAAATAATATATTCTATGTATACAATTAAAATATAAATAGAGTTTAGAAAGGAAGAAAATTTATGGAAGAAAATATGATAACCTTAACTATAGATGGCAAAACAATTAAAACAAAACCGGATACAACAATTCTACAAGCTGCAAGAGAAGCTGGAATAGATATTCCAACACTGTGCTTCCTAAAAGACATAAATAATGGCGGAGATTGCAGAATGTGTATAACAGAAGTAGAAGGCAGAAGAGGTTTTGCTACATCATGTATTACGAAAGTAACAGAAGGAATGGTAGTACATACTAACACACCTGCAGTAATAGAAGCAAGAAAAACAGTTCTTGATTTAATACTTTCAAATCACCATAAAGATTGCCTAACATGTATTCGCTCACGGAAATTGTGAATTGCAAGATTTAGCTAAAAAATATAATGTTAGGAAAATAAGATATGAAGGAGAAATTTTAGATCATGAAATAGACGATAGATCTCCTTCAGTTGTAAGAGATTTTAATAAATGCATTCTTTGTAAAAGATGTGTTGCAACATGTAAGAAAGTTCAAGACATAGGTGCTATTGATGTTGCAGAAAGAGGCTTTAAATCGTGCGTATCTACTGTAGGCAATAAGAGTCTAGAAGATGTAGATTGCACATTCTGTGGTCAATGTATAGAAAGTTGCCCAACTGGAGCTCTTCATGAAAAAGAATCAATTGATGAATTATGGGCAAAACTTCGTGATCCTGAAACAACAGTTATTGTCCAGACAGCTCCAGCAGTAAGAGCAGGGCTTGGTGAAGAATTTGGAATGCCAATAGGTAGCAATTCTGCAGGTAAAATGGTATCTGCATTAAAGGCACTTGGTTTCGATAAAGTATTTGATACAAACACAGGTGCAGATTTTACGATTATGGAAGAAGCTAATGAATTTGTAGAAAGAGTAAAAAACGGTGGTGTCCTTCCAATGATGACTTCTTGCTGTCCTGCATGGGTTAAATTTGCTGAAATGAATTATCCGGAACTTTTACCTCATTTATCGTCATGCAAATCTCCTCATCAAATGTTTGGTGCACTTCTTAAAACATATTATGCAGAAAAAGAAGGAATAAATCCAGAAAAAATATATACTGTTTCTGTAATGCCATGTGTTGCTAAGAAGTTTGAACGAAGTAGAGAAGAAATGAAAAACAAAGAGGGACTATATGATGTAGATAATGTTATTACAACACGTGAACTTGCAAGAATGATAAAAGAAGCAAATATAGATTTTTCAATGCTTGAAGACAATGGCTTTGATAACCCAATGGGTGAAGCAACAGGTGCTGCTGCAATATTTGGAGTCACTGGTGGAGTTATGGAAGCAGCTCTTCGTACGGCTCAAGATACATTAACGGGAAAAGACATGGACAAAATTGATTTTGAAGCTGTTCGCGGTGGTGCCGGAATAAAAAGAGCAACAGTAAATATTGCAGGCAAAGACGTAAGAGTAGTTGTCGCAAGTGGACTAAAAAATGCAAGAAAAATTATGGAAGAAATCAAATCTGGAAAAGCAGACTATGATTTTGTTGAAATAATGGCATGTCCTGGTGGATGCGTAGTTGGTGGAGGACAACCAATAAAAAGTTCAAAGATTCGTTCATGTGTTGATGTAAGAGAATTACGTTCTAATTCATTATATTCAATTGATGAAAAGAGTACAATTAGGAAATCTCATGAAAATCCTGTTTTACAACAAATTTACAGAGAATACCTAGGAGAAGCAGGAGGGCACAAAGCTCATGAACTACTTCATACACATTATGATAAAAGAAACAAATATAATTTAGATTAAAACTTAAAAAGAGTAGGAAATACCTACTCTTTTTTATATAGTAATATATTTAATTTACATAATTTTTTATTAAATTACTGACAAAAGTATAAAAAGGTAGTATAATGTTTAATATAAACATCAAAGGAGGCTTACCCATGAAACAACTGTATCCAGAATGTTCTGAATGTCAAACAGAAAGAATTGGAATCGGACCAGACGTATGTGAATCGGCACAATGCCCCGGAAAAAGAAATGAATGCTATCGGAAACAAATCGAGGAACTGAACAAATATTGTATTGGATGCCCGGACAACGAAAGAAATTTTGACCGGTGTAACTATCATTGTTCAGTTGGTTTCAAAATTCACAAACTGGATTGCCTGATGGGAAATGGTGACCATTCACGGTGGTAACACCTTCAAACAGAGCAGGACATTGTTCCTGCCTGTTTTTTTATTGATTATAAACAATATTTAAATTCATTCATATAATATAATAGGTGATTAAATTGATATTTAAAGAATTATATGATGATGCAAAAAATATTTATTTAAAAGATCCAGCTGCTAAAAATATTTTTACAGTAATTTTTCTTTATCCAGGTTTTCATATATTAATTTTTTATCGAATAGCACATTGGTTATATATAAGAAAAATAATATTTTTATCACGCATTATTCTGTCCATACGGCCGTTTTTTTACTGGAATAGATATAAACCCTGGTGCAAAAATTGGAAAGCATTTATTTATTGATCATGGAATAGGTATTGTAATTGGTGAAACTGCAACAATTGGCAATAATTGTACTATTTATCATGGTGTTACACTAGGTGGTACTGGTAAGGACAAATTAAAAAGACATCCTGATATAGGAGATAATGTAATTATAGGTGCAGGTGCAAAAATACTTCGGACCAATAAAAATAGGTAACAATGTTAAAATTGGTGCAAATGCTGTAGTTCTTCAAAATGTTCCAGATAATACTACAGCAGTTGGTATTCCTGCAATCATAATAAAAAAAGATGACAAATTACATAATATGTGATATAATATGATTTACAAAATTATAAAGGAGGCTTTCCGTATGTGCACATCAGATGGTATCAAGCGGGAACCGGCTAAACAAGACAAGTGTACATTGCAACCTGAAAGAGAAAGCAGGGCAGTTCAAACCATGAAGGCCTGCCTCGCTAAACTTGAAGAAACATGCAAAGTGTGCACCGATAAGACATGCAGCATTTACTGTGAAACCAAGCGTAGAAAAGAATGCTACTCTGATCTTATTGCCGGGAGGGGAAGACACTATAATAGGTAGTCAATGTAAACCTTTGCTTTCATCAAACGGTAGAATATTTCTACCGTTGATTTTTTTGCGCTTTAAGCAATATAAAGAGTGACAAAAACTCAATAATATGGTATAATTTAGATATATCACATAAAGGAGGAAACCCCAATGGCAGACAAAAGTATCTCATCTCAGGAGTTGCGGGAGTTCAAAGCAAAAACAGAAAGGGAAATCGAAGAAATTCATAAAAGCAACTGCTCTTGCTGTGAAGAACCTGCGACAGGGGCTGATTGCTGTGACAAATGCGAGTATGGCCAGCGTCTCGGAGACCGTTATTGGATTCTCCGGATGATGGACTCCGAGTATGGCAGCTGATTACCTTCCGGTGGGGCAGATATTTTCTGCCCCTTCATTTTTTGCTCTTTAAATATATTACAAAAAACACTTGTTTTAAAGTGTTCTTTATAGTATAATATATCGAATATTGATTTAAATTTAGGGGGCTATATAATGAATGATAAAATAGTAATAAGGGGAGCAAAAGCACATAACCTAAAAAATATAAATCTAGAAATACCAAGAGATAAGTTGGTGGTAATAACAGGGCTTTCAGGGTCTGGAAAATCATCTCTAGCATTTGATACACTTTATGCGGAAGGCCAAAGACGATATGTAGAAAGTCTTTCTTCATATGCAAGACAGTTCCTAGGATTAATGGAAAAGCCAGATGTAGAATCAATTGAAGGATTATCTCCAGCAATTTCAATTGATCAAAAGACTACATCAAAAAATCCGCGTTCAACAGTTGGAACAGTAACTGAAATATATGATTATATTCGTTTACTGTATGCAAGAGTTGGTATTCCATATTGCCCAAATTGTGGGAAGAAAATAGAAAAGCAAACAATTGACCAAATTGTAGACTCCATAATGGAACTTGAAGAAGGTACGAGAATACAAGTTTTTGCACCAGTTGTTCGTGGTAAAAAAGGTGAATATGTAAAACTATTGCAAGACTTTGCCAAAGAAGGCTTTGTACGTGTTAGAGTAGATGGTTCTATATATGAAATAACAGATGATATAGATATAGACAGAAAAAAGAAACATAATATTGAATTAATAGTAGATAGGTTAGTAATTAAACCTGATATAAGGAATAGGCTTGCAGAATCTGTAGAAATAGCATTAAAATATGCTAATAATTTAGTTTTAATTGATATAGCAGGAAAAGAAGAAAAATTATTCAGTCAAAACTATGCTTGCCCAGATTGTGGTATTAGCTTTGAGGAATTGTCTCCACGTATGTTTTCATTTAACAATCCATTTGGAGCTTGCCCAGAATGTACTGGAATTGGTTATCTTATGAAAATGGATGAAGACTTAATTATTCCAGATAGAAACAAGACGCTTTATGATGGTGTAAAAGCCTTTGGCGCAAGTACCATGAAAAAAAGCGAAACTATGGCAAAAATGTATTTTGAAAGTATTGCAAAACATTATGGAGTAGATATAAAAGTTCCAATAAAAAAACTTCCAAAAGATTTTTTAAATAAAATACTATATGGTACAGGTACAGAAAAAATAGACTTTAGTTACACCTCAGCTACAGGTACAAGAAAATTTACAGCACCATTTGAGGGAGTAATTCCAACGCTTCAAAGGAGATATAATGAAACAAAATCACAAGGCATGAGAGATTTTTATGAAATGTATATGAGCGACAGCCCTTGCCATGCTTGTAATGGAGCAAGACTAAAGCCAGAAAGCCTATCTGTTCG
Source organism: uncultured Clostridiaceae bacterium (assembly GCA_947167695.1). Lineage (GTDB taxonomy): Bacteria > Bacillota > Clostridia > TANB77 > CAG-508 > UMGS1754. The sequence goes on along the minus strand of CAMVIX010000022.1, from coordinate 12,810 downwards.
CGTGGGTAGCAAAAATATAAATGAGCTAACAGATATGCCTATAAATCAAATAAAAGACTATATAAACAGCCTACAGTTAAGTAAAAAAGATGAACTAATTTCTGAACCAATTTTTAAAGAATTAAACCAGAGATTACAATTTTTAATGGATGTAGGTCTTGAATATTTAACACTATCTAGGCCAGCAGGGACTTTATCAGGAGGTGAAGCACAAAGAATACGTTTAGCGACACAGATAGGTTCCGGTTTAACAGGAGTATTATATATACTAGACGAACCTAGTATAGGCTTACACCAAAGAGATAATGACAAGCTTTTAACAACAATGAAAAAATTAAGAGATTTAGGAAATACTCTTTTAGTAGTAGAACATGATGAGGACACAATGTATGCAGCAGATCAGATAATAGATATTGGGCCAGGTCCTGGTGTTCATGGTGGAAGAGTAATAGCACAAGGAACAGCAGAAGAAATAAAGCAAGTTTCTGAATCTATTACAGGACAATATTTAAGTGGCAGAAAAAAAATTCCAGTTCCAAAGAAAAGAAGAAAATCAAATGGAAAATCCATTGAAATAAAAGATGCAACAGAGCATAACTTAAAACACATGAATGTAAGATTTCCATTAGGTGTATTCACATGTGTAACAGGTGTTTCAGGGTCAGGAAAATCGACTCTAGTCAATGAAGTTTTATATAAATACATCGCAAGAGAGCTAAATGGCTCAAATGAGAAACCTGGAAAATGCAAAGAAATAAAAGGAATAAACAACATAGATAAAATAATAAATATAGACCAATCTCCAATAGGAAGAACACCACGATCAAATCCTGCAACATATACAGGTGTATTTGATATGATTCGTGATATTTTTGCAGGTACAAATGAGGCAAAACTCCGTGGTTATGAAAAGGGTAGATTTAGCTTTAATGTCCCAGGTGGAAGATGTGAAGCATGCCAAGGTGATGGAATTATTAGAATAGAAATGCATTTTTTACCAGACATATATGTTCCATGCGAGATTTGCAAAGGCCATAGATATAATAAGGAAACATTAGAAGTAAAATATAAAGGGAAAAATATATCAGATGTACTTGATATGACAGTAGAAGAAGCTTTAGATTTCTTTTCAAATATACCTAAAATAAAGCAAAAAATTCAAACTCTATATGATGTAGGATTGGGATATATTAAACTAGGGCAACCTTCAACAACACTATCTGGTGGGGAAGCACAACGTGTAAAGCTTGCAACAGAGCTTTCAAAAAGAGCAACCGGCAAAACCTTGTATATACTAGATGAACCAACAACTGGCTTACACATAGCAGATGTACACCGTTTAGTAGACATTCTGCAAAGACTAGTAGACACAGGAAACAGCATAATTGTAATAGAACATAATTTAGATTTGATAAAGACAGCAGACTATATAATAGACTTAGGCCCAGAAGGGGGAGAAGCAGGAGGAGAAATAATAGCTTGCCGGCACACCAGAGCAAATCTGCAAAAATGAAAAATCTCATACTGGCAGATTTTTAAAGAAATATTTAGAATAATTTAACATTTTGGAAGGTTCATAAAAAAGTATTTGGTTTAAACTTTGATTTTTTATGTAAATTATGGTATACTATATGTATTAACTGTAAAGGAGGGTTTCTTCATGTGGCTAAAAGACTTTTTTAAAAAACGGAGTTATTTCAAAAGAAACTATAGCATAATGTATGACGAAGCAAATATGATTTATGATCGTTTTTGCAAACTGTGCAGAACATATGTTGTAGATGAAGACAACGTTGAGGAATTCAATAATAAAAAGAATGCTATTGTTTATTATACAAAACATTTGAAAAACAAATTACACTTGTTTGAAGTAGAAATTAAGTATTCTTATGAATTGGATTCAAATACTAGAAAAAAAAGACAAAGAATTTGGTCGATTATTGAAGAAATTACTTCAATGTGTGGTTAAACTACTAACACCTTTCCTAAGCAATATAGGAAAGGTGTTTTTTAGTTTATCTACAGTTATCGTTATTTTCATTGTTTAAATTGCTTTTATTATTTCTTTCATTATTGTTATTGTTTCTGTTATTGTTATTATTGTTTTTATTATTGTTTCTATTATTATTTTTTTCATTATTTGACATACAAAAGCACCTCCTTGCAAATATATTTTGCATCAAAACAAATATAAATATGTAAAAATATTGTGAAAAAAAATTTTTTGCTGTATAATGCTATTTGGTAAAGGAAACAAAAATCAAGTAAATTAATATAATAAATGCAGGAGGAAAATAATGGAAAACAAAAAATTAGAGGAATTTGAAAAATATTTAAAACGGAAGAAAAGTTGCAATAATCGGTTTAGGAGTTTCAAATGCACCGCTTCTTGAGTATATGCATAGCCTTGGTGCTATTGTTACTGTATTTGACAAAAGAGACTCAACCACAATAGACCAAAGTCTTTTAAATAAAGTACACGATTATGAAATGGATATATCATTAGGAGAAGATTACTTATCAAAACTTAAAGGCTTCGACATAATTTTTCGTTCTCCAAGTTGCAGACCAGATTTGCCAGAAATAGTAGCAGAACAAGAAAGAGGAGCTATACTTACCTCTGAAATAGAAATGCTTATAGAGCTATGCCCAGGAAAAATAATAGGAGTTACTGGAAGTGATGGAAAAACAACAACTACATCACTAATATATGAAATATTAAAAGCTAAAGGACATTCTTGCTATTTAGGAGGCAACATCGGAATACCACTATTTACTAAACTACATGAAATGAAAGAAGAAGACATTGTGGTACTAGAGCTTAGCAGTTTTCAATTGATGAATATGAAAGTAAGCCCTAAGATTGCAGTTGTTACAAATGTAACACCAAACCACTTAGATATACATAAGTCTTATAATGAATACATAGAAGCTAAGAAAACAATATATACTTCACAAGACGAAAATGGAATTGTAGTTTTAAACTATGACAATGATATAACACGTGCGATGGCAGATGAAGTAAAAGGAAAAGTAATATTTTTTAGCTCAAAAACAAAACTAGATAATGGCTATATAGTAGATGACGATAAAATCAAATTATGTGAGAATGGCTTAAGACGTCATATTATAGATTCTAAAAATATATTTTTACGAGGAAAGCATAATCTGGAAAATATCTGTGCTGCAATTGCTGCAACATCATCACTTGTAGATTTAGATACTCAAATAAAAGCAGTTACGGAATTTAAAGGTGTAGAGCATAGGCTAGAATTTATACGTGAATTAGACGGTGTTAAGTGGTATAATGACTCAATAGGCACAAGCCCTACAAGAACAATTGCTGGTCTTAACTCATTTGATGAAAAAATTGTTCTAATTGCAGGTGGATATGATAAACATTTAGATTATGAGCCATTAGCAAGACCAATAATAGATAATGTAAGTCATTTAATTTTACTTCGGCCAAACAGCTGAAAAGATACAAAATAGTGTACTTCGAGAACTGAAAGATGGTGAAGAATTACCTATAATTAGAACCACATCACTTGAAGATGCCGTAAATAAAGCGAAAGAAGTAGCTAAGGCACGGCGAAATAGTAATGCTTTCTCCTGCAAGTGCAGCATTTGACATGTTCAAAAATTTTGCTGAAAGAGGAAAAATTTTCAAGGAGCTGGTAAATAAATTATAATAAAGGTGAAAATTCAGCAAATCTGGGGACAGGTTTATAAACCTGTCCCCAATTTGACTGAATTTTCAAGCAAAAACTTGATTTTTCCTATACAAGCATAAAGGTGATCCAAAGGGGTCACCTTTTTCGATATTTTGCATATTATATATAAAATCAAGGAGGTAGAAAAATGAATAATCAAAATTATGAAGATTATATGCGAAGTGTCCTAGGATATGTGCCAAATACATCTAATACATACTATAATAATTCCCAAAGCTATATGCCAGAACAAGTAACAGAAAATGTTATAGAAGAAAAAACAGAATGGTATCCAGAAATATATAAGATAGTTTATCCTATGGTATGCAAAGCATGTGACGAAAATCAAAATTCAGATATTACAGAAGACTTGATAGAAAATATGACAAATATCGTTTATACAAATATTGAAGTAGGGGATGTTGAAGTAAAGGGAAACCAAAGTCAAACAATACAGCCTGAACTTAAGAATGGTGATGTTGTTAATCCAAGAGCAAAAATTCAGCAACAGCGTGAGACCAGAGGCCCACGACCTAACAATCCGATACTTCGAGATCTAATAAGAATTCTAATATTAAGAGAATTTTTTGATAGACGCAGGCCACCGTATCACGGAAGGCCTGGACCAAGACCACCATTTCATGGAGGACCTGGAGCTGGACCAATACCTCCATTTCCAAGATATTATTAGTCAATACCAAAAGAGACAGAATTAACCCTGCACTCATGCGAATTCTTTGTATAAACTTCTCAAATTTTGGCAATAATAACTCCAAAAGGAGGAATTAGAAAATGAGAGTAAAAGAATGTATGAGTGAGCAAGTTGTATGGGCAACAGGTGATAATACAATTTATGATGTTGCAAAATTAATGAACGAAAATCACATAGGAAGTATACCAGTTTGTGATAATCAGCAAAAGTTAGTTGGTATTATTACAGATAGAGATATAGTATTGCGAACAATTGCTTGCGATAAAGATGTAATGCAAACTAAAGTAACAGACATTATGACAACAGATGTAATACGTACATCAAAAGATACAGAGGTAAGCTGGGTGGCAGACATTATGGCTAAAAATCAAATAAGAAGAGTTCCTGTTGTAGAGGATGAAAAACTAGTAGGGATAATTTCAGTAGGAGATTTAGCGAAAAATACAGAAGTTCCAGATCAGGAGCTTTCAAACTGCATGTGTCATATTTGTAATGAATCTAATAAAAACGCAGAATAGAAACAGTATAGGGGTTGCATATCATGCAACCCGTTATTATTTTAGGGCAGCATATTATACTGCCACTACATAAGAATAAATTGTATATTTCGGCATACAATAAAATAAAGGCTGGTGATGAATGTGGTTTTTGATGTTGGATATTGGACAAAGGTTGCCAAGCGTCTTGTTGTATTTATTTTAACATGCATAGGTATATTTTTAGCTTTTAAGCTTGCAGTATTCTACATACCATTTTTAATTGCATTTATTGTTTCCTTACTTGTAGAACCTGCTATAAAATTGTTAAACAACAAAACAAATTTTCCGCGAAAAGTATGCGCAATAATAATTCTTTCAATTTTATCTGTTCTTTTAATTATACTTCTTAGCTTTGGGATAATTGCAATAATTTCAGAAAGTTCAAATTTACTTCAAAGACTAAATGGATATATAGAAAAGCTATATAGTAAAGGACAGGAATTATTGAATAGTTTAGATCTTCAAAAAATAAAAATTCCGGCAAGATTTACAGAAATATTTAATAATTCTTCTCAAGATTTTCTACAAATGGCATCAGAATGGATTAGGTCGACTCTAGGTACATTATTGCAAATGATAACTCAATTACCTGCAATTTTCATATATGTTGGAATCACACTAATTTCAACGTATTTTATATGCACAGATAAGTTTTATATATTAGACCAAATAGAGCATCATCTGCCACGTACTTGGGTAAAAAGGCTTATGTTGCATCTTAGAAAGATAGTATCATCTCTTGGAAGTTATTTAAAAGCAGAGTCAATATTAGTTTTAATTTCTTTCATTATTACTCTAATTGGACTATATATCATGAATTTTGCCGGCTTAAATGTAGAATATCCGCTTCTTGCTGCAATTGCAATAGCCTTTGTAGATGCACTCCCAATTTTAGGTTCTGGAACAGTAATCATTCCATGGGCAGTAATTGTAGCACTAGATGGAGATATAACTTTAGCAATATCTTTACTTGTATTATTAGTAGTTATTTCTGTCGTAAGGCAATTAGCAGAACCGAAAGTAGTTAGCAAGCAAATAGGAATTCATCCAATTTTTACATTAATTGCAATGTATACAGGATTTAAGGCAATAGGGATATTTGGCTTGCTTATAGGGCCTATCGTACTTATAATATTAAGTAATGTATTTGAAACTTTAATAGATAGGGGAGTGCTAAAAAGCATTTTTGATAGGAGATAGGGAAAGAGGCGAGAAACACTCGCCTCTACAAATATAATTTTAAAACAAATTTATAGTCGGTACAAATGAATCATCTGGTGGGTATACATATTTTTCTGCAGGTTTTGTTATCTGCTTTATTTGGTTTACTTCAATTACTGGAACTTCTTCATGATAGTTGCCTTTTGTTATTGTTCCTACAATTTCTACCCAAGTATTTGTTTCATATTTTTTTGCATCTTTATAATTACATAAAAAACCAACTATTAATGTCTTTAAGTCTGAGCTAATTACCATGTCTCTTGCTAAAACAAATTGCGAATCTTTAAAATCTGATACTCTATATATGTAGCCTGAAAATTTTATTTTCTTTCCAATATATTTGCTTAAATTATCGTGAACCTCTTTTAATACATTTGTATAATTTGTATTCGTAATTTCGATTACATCAACTGTCGGCTGGCATGAATTTTTTGTGCCTTCTTTATATATTCGATATGCTGCAAATATAAAGAGGCAAATAAGAACTATTGCTATTCCTGTAAATAACCATTTTACCGCTTTTGTTTTGTTTAAGCTTATATTATAAATAAACATATCAAATACCTTCTTTCAATACTTTATACAATCTATGCAAAAGAATCAATAATATACTTGATTATTGCAGTAAAAAATGATATATTACATTAGATGTTAGAGGTTAGAAATTATTGCAACTTTATACTCTAACATAAAGAAGGAGAGAATAATGGGTATTTTTAATAAAATTTTTGGTTCTTATAGCGATAAAGAAATAAAACGTATTACACCTATCGTTCAAAAAATAAATAGTTTAGAGCCTGATATAGAAAAATTATCTGATAAAGAATTACAGGCAAAAACACCAGAATTTAAGCAAAGATTAGCAAATGGAGAAAGCCTAGATGATATTTTACCGGAGGCTTTTGCTGTTGTTCGTGAGGCTTCTAAACGTGTTCTTGGTTTAAGACATTTTGATGTTCAATTGATGGGTGGTATTATTTTGCATCAGGGTAGAATTGCTGAAATGAAGACAGGTGAAGGTAAAACTTTAGTTGCAACATTACCTTTATACTTAAATGCATTAGAAGGAAAAGGTGCACATCTTGTTACGGTAAATGACTACTTAGCAAAATATCAGGGAGAGATGATGGGTAACCTCTACCGCTTCTTAGGGTTATCTTTAGGTTTAGTTTTATCTGGAATGAGTCCAGATGAAAAACAAAAAGCATATGCTGCAGATATTACATATGGAACAAATAATGAGTATGGTTTTGATTATTTAAGAGATAACATGGTTATATACAAAAACCAAATGGTTCAAAGACCGCTTCACTATGCAATAGTAGATGAGGTTGATAGTATCTTGATTGACGAAGCTCGTACTCCACTTATTATTTCTGGTACAGGAGCAGAATCTTCGATCCTTTACAAACAAGCTAACGATTTTGTAAAAAGACTTACACCTAGAATAATTGTAGAAGAAGATGTTAAGGATTTTCAGCAAGCTGAAGATAATGAAAAATATGATTACATAGTAGATTTAAAAGCAAAATCCGCTTCTCTTACCCAAAAAGGTATAAAGAAAGCAGAAGATGCTTTCCATGTAGAAAATTTAAACGACCTTTCAAATTCAGAGCTTGTACATCACATTAACCAAGCACTACGCGCACATGGCATAATGAAAAAGGATATAGACTATATTGTAAAAGATGGAGAAGTGCTAATTGTTGATGAATTTACTGGAAGAATTATGTATGGAAGAAGATACAATAATGGCTTACACCAAGCAATAGAAGCTAAAGAGAATGTAAAAATTGCAAATGAATCCAAGACTTTAGCTACTATTACATTCCAAAACTACTTTAGAATGTATGAAAAGCTTGCAGGTATGACCGGTACTGCTATGACAGAAGAAAATGAATTTCGCGAAATATATAATTTAGATGTAATTGCAATACCAACAAACAAGCCAATGATTCGTAAGGATAACAATGATGTTATTTATAAAAATGAACCAGCTAAATTTAGAGCAGTAGTAGAAGATATTAAAAAGAGCCATGAAAAAGGTCAGCCAGTTCTTGTGGGAACTGTTTCTATTGAAAAATCTGAAAAATTAAGTTCAATACTTAAAAAAGAGGGAATCAAGCATGAAGTATTAAATGCTAAATTCCATGAAAAAGAAGCCGAAATAATTGCTCAAGCAGGTAAGTTTGGAGCAGTTACTATTGCAACAAACATGGCTGGTCGTGGTACTGATATTATGCTAGGTGGTAATAGTGAATACCTAGCAAAACAAGAAATGAGAAAACAGCAGTATGCAGATGAACTTATTTATCAAGCAAATTCTTTTAATGAGACAGATGACCAAGATGTATTAAATGCAAGAAAAGTATTTAAAGAATTAGAAAAGAAATTCTCTGATGAAATTCAAGAAGAAAAACAAAAAGTAATTGCAGCTGGTGGTTTAAAAATAATCGGTACAGAACGTCACGAATCAAGAAGAATTGATAATCAGCTTCGTGGTAGAAGTGGTCGTCAAGGAGACCCTGGTGAATCAAGATTCTATATAGCACTTGATGATGATTTAATGAAAATCTTTGGTGGGGATATGGTTACAGCTGTATATAATACTCTTGGCGCTGATGAAAATATGCCACTAGAAGCGGGAATTCTTTCAAAGCAAGTTGAATCTGCTCAAAAGAGGGTTGAGGGCAAGAACTTTAGTATTCGTAAACATGTATTACAATATGATGATGTTATGAACACACAAAGAGAGATTATTTATGGAGAAAGAAAACAAGTTCTTGATGGAGACAATTTAAAGCCAAAGATTTTGCATATGATAGAACAAGAAGCGGAGGAAATTGTAAGAAGCTATACTTCTGGTTTAGAGCACAGTAGCGATATAAATAAAACTGGCCTTATTATGGAAGCAAAGACTATTTTAGGTGTTGAAAGCTTAGATAGCATAAATGGCGAAAAGATTAAGGAAGATGAAGTTATTGAAGAATTAAAGGCAAAAGCACTAGAAAAATACGAACAGAAAGAGAAAGAAATTGGTGAAAACGAGCTTCGTGAATTAGAACGTGTGGTTATGCTTAAAGTAGTAGATGACAAGTGGATGAACCATATTGATAACATGGATGAACTTAAGGATGGTATTGGTCTGCGTGCTTATGGTCAAAAAGACCCTGTTGTTCAATACCGTATTGAAGGATTTGAAATGTTTGATCAAATGATTTCAGATATAAAAACGGATGTAGTAAAACTTTTAATGAATATAAGAAAAGCTGAAAATACACAAAGAACAAGCAATGTAAAAATAACATCTGCTGGACTAGAAGGACCAAAAGTGCCAACTACAAATCCAAGTAGTGAAATCAAGCCTCAACCAATAGTAAACAAAGAGCCTCAAGTAGGAAGAAACGACCCATGCCCATGTGGTTCGAACAAGAAATACAAGAACTGTTGCGGAAGAAACGCATAACTAGCTAATTTCAAGACTTTCAAAGAAATAAAAAATGGGCGTCAAAAATCAACTTGTCACCCAAAATAAAAAAATATAGCTGAAAAGCATTGAAAAATAAGGAGTGTATCCAATAAAAATTGGGTGACACTTCTTTTTTATTGGATATATTATAATTAAGTTAGGAGGTAAATAAAAATGAGTAGAGTAAATGTTAGAAAAAGAGGAAATGTATATGAATACTTTTTTGAAGGAGCAAAAGTTAATAACAAAAGAAAAAGAATTACTAAATCAGGATTTAGAACAAAAGCTGAAGCTTATGAATATGGATATAGAGCCTATGAAGAATATAATAATGGAGGAATAAAAAGAGAATCACAAATGTCATATGCTGATTATTTAGATTATTGGATGAAAGAATATTTTGAAATTAATTTCAAATACACAACAGCCAAAAGATATAAAGATTCTTTTACAACATTAAAAAAAGAATTAGGACAATATAAATTATGTGATATAACCCCATATTTATTAAATAAAACACTATTAGGACTATATCAAAAAACACAAACTAAAGAAACATTAAGAAATTATCAAAAAGTTATAAAGAGCTCTTTAAGAGATGCTACATATTATTTTGGATTTATTGAAGGTGATCCAGCAGGAGGTTTACAAATTCCAAAGATTTTAACATTTGAGTCAAAAAAAAGAATGCCAAGCATGTATATGCAATAGATGAAATTGAAAAGATTTTATCAAGATTTAGGAAAAATAAAACTTTCATATGTGCTTTTATAACAGCTTGCTATACAGGAATGAGAACAGGTGAAGTATTTGCACTTACATGGAATGATATAGATTTGGAAAGTAGAATTATAAAAGTAAACAAAACTGTGTATGCAAAAAATAAAAATCCTATTGGAAGATGGTACATTGGTACTACAAAAACAGAAGGAAGTGAAAGAGAAATTTATATATGTGATACGTTATATTCAATATTATTTAATTATAAAGAACAGCAAGATAGAAATAGGAAAAAATTTGGAAAGAAATATAAAAAGTATTCTTTAGAAAAGATTAAAAATAAATATGGAAAAGTAGTTGAATATGTAATTGCTGAAAGTAAAGTAAGAAAAGATGAGGTAGACATGGTATTTACGAAAAATGATGGAACATATTCTGGAACAGATGTAATAAAATATCCATTCAAAATAATTAGAAATGAATTAGGTATAAAAGCTAGATTTTATGATTTAAGAGGTAGTTTTGCAACAACAAGTTTAAGGAATGGATGTGAGATTAAAGATATAGCAGAAGTGTTAGGGCATAGAAGAATAGAAACAACGGAAAAATATTATATTTCAAGTACAGAAAAAGACAAAATACAAGTTGCAAAATCTTTTGAAAAAAGTTTAAAAATTTTCAATAATATTATATAATAAGGTGCAAGAGTAATAGTAATTTCTATGGGAGGTAGTTATGGTTATTTTAATAACTGGAAGTTCATATACAGGCAAAACATTATTAGCTCAAAAACTGTTAGAAAAATACAAGTATCCATATTTATCAATAGACCATCTTAAAATGGGTTTAATTAGAAGTGGTTATACAGATTTAACACCTGAAGATGATAATAAACTAACAGATTATTTATGGAATATAGTTAAAGAAATTATAAAAACAAATATAGAAAACAATCAGAATATTATCATTGAAGGATGTTATATTCCTTTTAATTGGAAAGACTCTTTTGAAGATGAATATTTAGAGAAAATACAATATATTTGTTTAATAATGACAGAAAACTATATTAGAACACATTTTGCTGATATAAAAAAATATAGTAATACAATAGAAAACAGAAAATTTGAGGATATATCACAAGCAGAACTAATAAAAGAGAATAATGCTAATTTAGAAATGTGTAAAAAGTATAATCAAAGATATATTTTAGTTGATGATAAGTATGAAATTGATTTTGAATTATTACAAGATTTTGGTGTTGTTAACATCTTAAGTAATATTGTTAACATGTAAAAAAAGAAAAATATTTTAATTGATGATAAATATGAAATCGCTTATGAATTCTAACAAGAAATTACAATAAATGTGTGAGATTAATAGTAAGTTATAAGGAGGAATAATTTATGAAAAATAATAAAATAACAGGAAATGATGTAGGAGTAATAGCTTCAATAATTGGAATTGTTGCAAGTATAGTTGTAATAGTTATAGGAAATAAAGCATTAGGCTTTATTCTTCTATGCTCTTGCTTTACAACTTTATGTGCTTGTTTTGAAGAAAATAAAAAGAAAAAAGAAAATAATAAAAAATAATAATTTAGAGAGGAGCTTTTATTATGAATTTGAATGATAATAAAAAAGTAACAATTATCTTTGCATTTGTGATTATAGCAATTATAGGTTTATTTTTTGGTATTGCAGTAGGACTTTCTAAAAAGAACAGAGAAGTAACATATATATCAGATAGCGATTATTTATATGATGTTGCAATAGAATATTTAAAGGAAAAATATACACAAGAGCAGAATTATTATAATCAAAAAGAAGATTATCAAATATTTTTTGATTATAAAGGTTTTGGAATATCACAAAAAGATAATATTAAATATGCATATATGTGGATATTAAACGAATCATATTATGTTGAAAATGGAAAATTAGAAATAGGTTCAGGAAGTTCAATGCCATATAAAATTAAATTTGAAGATGATAAGGTTGTAACTATTGAAAATCCAAAAGATGGTGGCTACTATGCTTCATCTGTAAAAGATATGTTCCCTGATGACATAGAAAATAAAATATTAAACTTCAATTTAGATAATGTAAATATAAAAAATAAAGTAGATGAGCACTATTCATACTTAAATTCATCTGACTATGTTCCAACAGAAGCAACATACGAATTTGTTGCTGAAATTATTGAAACACATGAAAACTTTATAATAGTTAAACCTGATGCAAATAGCAGAGAAATAAAGTCAAGTGATAAAATTTCAGTAAATATAACAAGACCAACAAATGGTACTAATGACTTTTATGTAATAGGTAATAAAGTGAAAATCACATATAATGGCGAGATAATGGAAACATATCCAGCACAAATAATTGCATCAAAAGTAGAATTAGAAAGTTAGCAAGAAATTACAATTCATTGAGA
>CAMVIX010000021.1 GCA_947167695.1 uncultured Clostridiaceae bacterium | reverse complement strand
CGAGGTATTTTTTGCACAACTTTGGAGCAGTTTAAAAACTGTTCCAAAGTTGATTGCAAAAAATAGCGGAGCGTCCACAGTCTCAGCTGCAAAATTGCTATATTTCGCCTTTTACTATAAAAATCATTATCCAGTAAAATGTTTTAAATCATGATTCTACTGGCTTGTGCATATTCTTAGTAAACTGCCGGCATAGATTAAGTTTGGATTTGCAATGTCATTTTCTTCTACTATGCTTTGAACTGTAACACCATATTTTCTCGCAATACTTGTTAATGTATCTCCCCATTTTATTAGGTAAAGCACGTGGTTGCAGTCATGTAAATCTGAATTTTCTCCATTGGTTTTTATAATAAACTTCTGCCCTGGATAAATTAAATTCGGATTTGGTATATTGTTTAATGCTACTATACTACTTACTGTTGTACCATATTCTAATGCAATTTGGCTAAGTGTATCTCCGCTTACAACCGTATACATAACAGTTTCTTGATTTGAAGACTGATTAGTTTTAATCATTAGTCTTTGGCCAACATAAATTAAATTAGGGTTTGCAATATTGTTTAAATATACTAAACTCTGTACTGTCGTTCCATAATTTAATGCTATTTGGCTTAACGTATCTCCCCATTTTACTGTATAATATATATTTTCTCCTTCATCTTCAGGATTTCCTGGTTCAGGGCTTGGTTCTGGCTTTGGCACAGGCTCCTCCTGATTATCAAGAAGTATTTCTTTTGTAAACCTATCCAAATCCACATTTCCATTTATTCCATTAAGTCTGCCTTTACTTGTGTATTGAAAGCCTACCCATGACTTCCATTTGCCATTATCTGCTGGCTCGCTTACCCCATAGTGTGCGACCCACAAGGGATATTCATTTGCTAATTCTTGGCTAAACATATTTATTGCTGAATTCGTATTACTGTATATTACCATGTCTTTTCCAGTCAATCTTTTTGTCTCTTCTAGGAATATTTTCGAAAGATTATTTACTTCCCACCAGGTCAAATTTCCGAAAATTTCGAAATCCATTGCTAGCCTGCAATCTGGCTCCATTCCTGAAATTGCATTTGCAAAATATTTAGCCTCACGCCTTGCCCCTTCCTCACTTCTCGCGCGCACGAAATGATAAAAGCCTACCTTTATTCCAACTCTTTTTGCATTTTCATAATTATACCTTAAATAATCGTCTGTCTCCCATGTTCCTTCTGTTGCTTTTATATATACATACTGTATTCCTTCAGCTTTAACAGCATCATAATCCACATACCCTTGGTATGAACTTACATCCATTCCAAAATAAGTAGGCTCACTTGATGGCTGAATCGCGGCTGTTACAATACTTGGCATAAGCATTTGAACTAAAAATAATATTAGTATTAAACTATAGCAAAATTTTTTCATAAAAAAAACACACCTCCTCTTATATAACATAATATTCGGGATGTGTTTTTTTGTTATTGATTTAACTAAAAGCGAGCCTCGTTTTGCCTGCAAAATTCTATATTTTGTCTGGCTTTAATAGTTAAGCACTCTTTAGCTCTAATCTTAATTTATCTGCAATCATTGCAATAAATTCTGAGTTTGTTGGCTTGCCTTTGCTAGCTGATACTGTGTAGCCAAATATGTTTTCTACAACATTTGGTTCGCCTCTTCCCCATGCTACTTCTATTGCATGGCGTATTGCTCTTTCTACTCTTGATGGTGTTGTGTTAAACTTGCTTGCAATTTCTGGATATAACTGCTTTGTAATTTGGTTAATTACTTCTATGTCATTTGTTACCATCATTATAGCCTCGCGCAAATATTGATAACCTTTTATATGAGCAGGAACACCAACTTCATGAATTACATTTGTAACAAGTGCCTCTAGGTTTTTTCCATCTTTTTTTGCATTTGGATCCAATTCTATGTATTGTGCCTTTATTTCTCTGTTTATGTACATTGGCTTAATTGGCACATTTTGATAATGCTTTACCTCTCTTATTCTTTTCAATAAAAGCTCAATGTCAAAAGGTTTTACCACATAGTATTCAGCACCAAGTGCTATAGCTTTTTGTGTAATTTTGTCTTGTCCAACTGCTGATAACATTATGCTAATAGGTTTCTTTGTTATTTCTTCATCTTGTAATTTTTCCAATACTCCAAGGCCATCTAAATGTGGCATTATTACATCTAATAGTGCGATATCTGGCTTCATTACTTTTATCATCTCTACTGCTTCTGTTCCGTCCTTTGCCATTCCAACAATTTCCATGTCTTCGGTTTTTTCTAAATAACTTGCCAACGTATTTGCAAACTCCGTGTTGTCGTCGGCAATTAATACACTAGTTTTTTCTTTCAAAATAATTCCTCCCAACTTTAAAAATAAAATTAAATTTTGTTATGTTTTGCATTATAATCTTTTTTAATTTCATTTGCAATAGTTTTTTGGAAATATTTTCAAGTTGTTTCGCCTTTTGCTTAAATATCAACAAATTTTTCTTTTATCTTTTTTTGATTTTTTATTTTAAATGGAAGTTTAAGGTAATTAATGGTAAAATCATCAATGTAAGAAATTGGTATTTCAATAATACTTTTTACATTATCTTTATATTCAGACAAAATTATTCTTCCACCTATGTTATTTAGATAATGTTTCAAAGAATCTAAATCCATATAATTGATTTCTAAAGATATTTCTGCACCTCTATGTATTTTTTTACAATCTGCCTTTGTAATAGCAGAAATAGTAGCATCCGAATATGCTCTAACTAGGCCACCTGTTCCAAGTAGCGTACCTCCAAAATATCTAGTTACTACTACTAATACATTTACAAGTTCTTTTCCTTGTAATATAGTTAGTATAGGGCTACCTGCCGTTCCTGATGGTTCCCCATCGTCAGACATCCTTTGAACTAGGCCTTCTTCTATAACTCTGTATGCATAGCAATGATGTTTTGCACTATGTTCTCTTTTCTTTATTTCTTGAATCGTCTCTTCCGCTTCTTGTTTGCTTTCTATATAAAACACTTCTGCTATGAATCTTGACTTCTTCACAACAATTTCTGCCCTTGTTTCTTCTTTTATTGTTAAAAATTCGTTCAATTAATATCCTCCTTTTTCTTAAGATTTTCCGGCAGTTACTCCTGTGCTATATGCAATCTGTAAATTAAATCCTCCCGTATAAGCATCTACATCAATTATTTCTCCAGCAAAAAATAAGCCCTTTATTATTTTCGATTCCATTGTCTTAGGATTTATTTCTTTTGTATCTATTCCTCCACTTGTAATTATAGCCTCTTCAATATCTCTAAAACCTGAAATAGTTAAAGTAAATTGCTTTACTGCTGAAACTAAATTTTTTCTTTCTTCTTTTGTAATTTCATTTACTTTTTTTTCAGGATTTATTTTAGATTTTATCATTACTACCTCTATAATTTTTTGTGGCAGTAAAGCCCCTAAACTATTTTTAAACTGTTTGTTTTTATTTTCTTGGAAATCTCTTAATAATCTTGCATCAAGTTTTTCATCATTTAATGCAGGTTTTAAATCTATTTGTAAAAGTATTTGCTGTTTTGCTAGTTTTTCTTCAAGATTAGAGTAATGTAATAAATGTGCAGATCCACTTAAAATTGTCGGGCCTGAAACTCCAAAATGTGTAAATAGCATTTCTCCAAAATCTTCATAGATTATTTTTTTACATCCAATATCAATTAGTTTTATTCCCACATTTCTTAGAGAAAGTCCTTGGCACATTTTGCATAAAGTTCTGTCGAAGCTTTCGAGTGGAACAAGCGATGGTTTAATCTTAATAATATTATGACCTAAATTTTGGGCTATTTTGTAGCCATCTCCAGTAGAGCCTGTTACAGAGTAACTCCTTCCACCGGGTTGCGAGTATTACCTTATTTGCATTTATTTTTTCTTTTTTGTTATTTTGAAGGTCTTCTACTATTACTCCGAGTCACTTGCCCATTTTCTTCTAATATTTCATTTACCTTATGCTTGGTTTTTAAGATTACTCCTGCCTTTTTACATTTTCTAAGTAATGCATTTAGTACATCTTCTGCCTTATCCGATACAGGAAATATTCTATTACCTCGTTCTTGCTTTATATCTACTCCTTCGTCTTTTAGCAAGTTTATTATATCCTCATTGGTAAAGTTTTGGAATGCACTATAAAGGAACTTGCCATTGCACGGAACATTTGCAATAAAATCTGAAATAGGTAAAGAACTTGTTATATTACATCTTCCCTTTCCAGTAATTCTTAGCTTTTTCCCAAGGCTTTCCATTTTTTCAAATACAATTACATCGTTATTTGTTTTTGCAGACTCGATAGCAGCCATTAGGCCTGCTGGGCCTCCTCCTACAATCACAACTTTCATTTAAAATCTCCTTTAAATAATTTATTAGCTCATAGGAAGAATGCAACACACAAGGCGTTAGAAATAAATAATATATGTCCTATGAGCACTAAAAATTATTACATTATGTTTTCAATAGCTCTAATAACTCCAAGTTTTCCATATTCGTATGTCAATCCACCTTGTAAGAAAGCAACATATGGTGGCCTTATTGGTGCATCACATGAAAGTTCAATAGAAGACCCTGATGTAAATGCTCCTGCTGCCATAATTATTTTATCAGTATATCCAGGCATGTCCCATGGCTCAGGAATTGAATTTGAATCAATAGGTGAACCCATTTGTATTCCTTGACAGAATTTAATAAGCGGTTCTGGTGCTCCAAATTCTATTGTTTGTACAATATCCGACCTTTTTTCATCAAATGCTGGCTCTACTTTGTAGCCAAGTTTTTCTAATACCCTACCTGCAAATACCGCGGTTTTTAAACTACTTGCTACAACACTTGGTGCCATAAATATACCCTGCAAAAAATTTTTATTTATTCCAAGGGTTGGTCCTACTTCTTTTCCAAGCCCTGGTGCAGTAAGTCTTTCGCTACATAGCTCTACTAAATCTTTTCTTCCAGCAATATATCCTCCATTTGGAGCAATTCCACCACCTAAATTTTTAATAAGTGAACCTACTATAACATCTACCCCACAGCTTAATGGCTCCTTTGTATCCACAAATTCGCCATAACAATTATCACACATAATTATTACATCTTTGTTCACTTTTTTTATTGTGTCTACTACTTTTTTTATGTTTTCTAATTTAAGGCTCTTTCGTAAGGCATATCCTCTTGAACGTTGCATTATTACAAGCTTAATATCTTTCTTGGCTACTCTTTTCTCAATTTCTTCATAATTAAATTCATTTCCCATTAAATCAATTTGTTCATATTTTATTCCAAAAGATTTTAATGAACTTGAATTTTCTTCTATTCCAATTACACTATCTAAGGTATCATAAGGTTTTCCATTTATACTTAAAACTGTGTCTCCCGGTCTTAATAATCCGAATAAACATACAGTAAGCGCATGTGTACCTGAAATAAATTGTGCGCGAACTAGACTATCTTCTGCTCCAAGGACCTCAGCAAATATTTTTTCTATTGCATCTCTTCCAACATCTCCATAACCATATCCGCTTGAGCTTCCAAAATGCATTTCTGAAATATGGTTTCTCTGAAATGCCTCTAACACCTTTTTGCTGTTTTCCAGACACACTTTATCTAGCTCTTCAAAAACAGGTTTTATTTCCTTTTCTGTTTCTATTATTAATTCTTCTAATTTTTTGTTCATTAATATTCCCTCTTTTCCTTGTTATTAATTGGAAATATTATATAATTTATATGTTTTTGTGTCAATGATTATTTGTTTTTCTTATTATTGTAATATGCTAACTTATAAGCTTCTATTATCCTTAAGTCTACTGAACCAACTTTAAATAAAATCTGCGTATTTATAATGTTGTAAACTTCATCAGTTTTTACTATACTGTCTTTGTCTAAACCATTTTCTTCATTCTTTTTTAGCAGTTTATTTGAACTATATTTTAGTTTCTCTAATTGAGAAGATATAAGCATTCCTACATTTTCTATTGGTACAGCAATATTATTTATTATAGATTTATCGTCTTTCGCAATAATTACAAATAAATGATTATATCCATCTGAGCCATCTGAATAGCTGAATTTCTCGACAAATACTATATCTCCAATATTGTATGGACTATATGATACCTTTCCTTCCCTTAGTATATTTTCAATCTTTCCTTTATGCCATTCATTTTCTACTGGATATTCTTCAAATGCCTCACTTGCATTCTTTATATTTCCTTGAATGCATTGTTTTTTTATGAAATCATCAACTTCTTTTTTGCTTGCCATATATATCCCTCCTATATAATTTTATATTATAATAGGTTTTCTTTGTTTTGTCAATATGGTAAACTTTTTACATTCCCGTTTTAGGGAGCTTTACTATTCCATTGTATGAGGAAATATTTGTATTGTTATTTTGATTATTTATTGAAATATTTTTCTCTGCTGTTTGTGTGTTTGTATTATTATTTTGGTTGCTTATATTAATGTTACTGCTTTGTATATTTGTTTCAATATTTTGGTTGTTATTTTGTACATTTGCATTTAATTTATCATTTTTATTCTTGATATTTAAATTATTATTTTGTGTGTTGATGTTTTTGTCATTGTTTTCATTTCCTATGTTTATATTTTCATTTTGAGTGTTTAGATTTTTATTATCATTTACATTTAGTATATTTGCTAGTAAGTTTTGTATGTTTTCATTTAGGTTGCTATTTTTGTTATCTAGTTTTAGGTATTGATCAAGTAAACTTTTATTTACATTTATATTTTCATTGTCAATGATAGTTCTTAATTTAGTGGCTAACTTATTATAATTTTCATTTTTATTATCTAGGCTTAAATTACTAAGTTTTTCACTTGTTGAAGAATTACTATTATTGTCATTTATAATATTGCTTTTAATTTCTTTTGCTATATCCTCATTTTCAGTTACATTTTTTACACTATCTACTATAGTAGTGGATTTTTCGTTACCTGTTTTGGTTACTGTTTCCTCATTATTCTTTATTAATATATTTTCTTTGTTTTGTGTTACATTTATAGTTTGAGTATTTGTTTCTTTTTCTACATTCTTTTCCAATGTGTTGTTTACATTAATTGTTAGGGATTGGTTATAAGCTATATCAAATTCTATTAATTTATCATATTTTACATATCCGTCTAGTCCCTTTACTTCTTCTAAATAATATTTGCCTGGAGTAAGCCCCGTTACTTCCACCTTTCCTTGTGCATTTGTTATTAAATCAGTATATACTGGTTTTTTATTTGAATTTAATATTCTAAATTCAACGCCCTTTAACGGTTTCAAAGTCTTTTCATCTTTTTTAATGATTTCTACTTTTGTGTCATTTTTTGAATAATTTATTGTTTTAATTCCTTCTGCATCTTCATAAATTGACGCTGCTAATGCATAATCTTGAAGTCCTGTTCCTACTGGAGCTTTCCCATATAATACTGGCTTTGTATTAAGTTTTGTTGCCACTTTTATTTTGAAACTTCCGTTATTGTTTAGAGAACCTAATGGAATTGCAATTTTGAACTGTTCACCTGATGAAAATGTAGTTTTTGGTGAATTATTTGTATCTAATATAGTAGTTTCTGCCGGATAGTTACCTTCTAAAGATACATTGTATGTGTTATAAGTAGTTGATGCAGAAATTGCAAATGTTTTTGATACAAATTTAGGAGAACTTACATCTACTTTCCAATCTCCACTTTTTTCGATAATCTCAATGTTGCTTGATGGCTTCCCAGATGTACTTGAATCTGCAGCTGCTAGTATTTGTGCCATGGCATTTTTTACTCTGTCTCCTTTTGCTCCTAATGAGCCATACCAGCTAGCCTCTCTTCCTAGCATTGCACAATATACAGCATGTTTTGTTGCAACAAATGCCTCTTCAGCACTCTTACATCCAAGTTCTGCAACGCTCTTATATGGATATCCATTTGTTATAACACGCCAGAGTTTTGCATCATTTAAAAGTGAGTCTACAGAAACAGTATAGCTACCATATTCTCCAACTCCATCTGCGCCTGGGCTTATACAATAAGCAGGATACTCTACTCCATCCTTTATATAGTATACATATGTTGTATCAATTTCAATTCCATTATATGTAATGGTATCTGTGACAATTGTTTTTTCCTTTAAGTTTGCTTCATTTACAAAAAATGTTGCAGCTTCTGCTTTTGTTCCAATTCCTACAAAATTGCTAATAACTGAACTTAATAATATAATTAATGCTAATAAAAATTTTCCTATTTTTTTCATTATAATTCTCCCTTCAAATATAATTTATATTTCCACTGCTTGTATGCATCTTCTGTACTCTGGCTGATCTTCTACACATGTAATAAGTGTAATTTTATTATCACTTGTTTTTGCTAAATACGACCAATCCGTATCCTTTATTACTGTTACAGTTTGTATAGTATATTTTCTTAAATTTCCTTGATAATAATATTCAATTATTTCACCTGCATTTAAATATTTAATATTTGAAAAAAAGTTTACTGGGTAACCCCTGTTATGAGCTGCAAGAGCTACATTGCCATTCCAAACATCAGTATTTTCAAAATGTCCAACAAACCTATTCATTACATCCGTGCTTGTCCCCTCTGCAATAGGTGCGTTAACTCCAATAGATGGAATAATAATTCTCCAGTCTTCAAATTTAACCTCCACCATTTTATTTACATTTGAAATATCTGGTGTCTTTGTTTTTTTCACATTTATAGAATTGTTCGTTGTATTATTTTTAGACTTATCTGTTACATTTGTATTAGTTGTAACATCCTTTTTGTCGTTATTCTTTGTTGTAGCATTGTTTGAATTTGCATTTTTCTCTATACTGTTGTTTGTAGCTTTTTTCTCTATATGCAAATCATTATTTAATTCATTTTTTATTTCTTGATTTTTGTTTTCCTGATTCGAAAAGATAAATAAACTAAAATCTTGTTTTGAAAATATGTTTTGAAATAATCCATTCAAAAGGTAAAATATACTAAATATTGAAATTGTAATTAAAATTGAAATAACTGTAACACTCCTATGAGTATAGCTTATCCCATATGCATTCCTCCTAAAAAAAGTATTGGCTTAAAAATTTTGATCAAAAAAATTAAGATTTAAAAAATTGCAATTTTTAAAATATGACATTATAATAATATAAAATTTTACAAATGTAAAGAAAAATCGTTCGTCAAATTCTTGTAAAATTCGACAAACGATTCTCTATTTTTCTGTTCATTCATCCAATTCAAAATAAAATTCTACCCCATTTTGAGTATTAATTGCTCCATAGCTGTTACCGTAATTTGTCATAATTGCCTTTACTAAAGAAAGTCCAATTCCGCTTCCTCCATCTGTTCTATTTCTAGAGCTATCTACTTTATAAAACCTATTCCAAATTCTATTTAAGTCTTCCTCATCTATTCTATCTCCCGTGTTAAACACACCTATACGCACCTTTTTTGTATGCTCGTTTTCTTTAATAGTTATAACAATATTCTTTTGCCCGTTTACTTCTTTTACATGTTTTATTGCATTTGTAAAATAGTTTGTAACAACCTGCTCTATATAAAAATCATCAGCAAAAACATAAGTAGGATTATTACCGTTTATCTCAACTTTTATGTTCTGTTCTTCATACATTACATTACTTTTTCTAATTACTTCTTGCACAAGTTCTACAATATTAAACTTCTGGTTATTAAACTCTCTTTTACCATACTCTAGCTTCATAAGTTCTAAAAGCTGTTTAACAAGTCTGTCCATTTTACCCGCTTCGTCTAAAATAACCTCAGCATAATAATTTCTACTTTCTTCATCTGTATTAACATTTTCTTTTAAGCCTTCTGCATAACCTTGAATTATAGCAATAGGAGTTTTAAGCTCATGAGAAACATCAGAAATAAACTGTTTCCTCATCTCATCTATTTTAGACTTTTGCTCAATATCCTTTTCAAGCTCAATATTGTTGTCCTTTAATTGCTTAATTGTTGCTTCTAACTTGTCCGAAACTGTATTCATATTTTTTCCAAGTTCATTTATTTCATCATCTGTATCTGTTATTCTATATTTTTTGCTAAAATCTAGTTTTGACATTTTTTCTGCCATGTTATTAAGCTCAACTATTGGTGTTGTAAATTTTTTAGAAATGACCAAAACAACTATTCCACCAATTATAATTGCAATTCCACCTAATAAGTAGAAAAATTTATTAGAAATTTTTACACTCTCTCTTATTGAAGAAACTGGAATACGTATATATAAAACATAACCATTGTCAAGTTTTCCAGAAAGCAAAATATAGCTTAACCCATTTTTACTGTCTTGTATTTTTCTCACTAAAATTTTATCATTTTTATAAAGAATAGATTTGGGGCTAAACCAACTGCTTGCTGTCGACTCTATCTCTGTTATAGTTCCTATTGTTGAAGAAAAATCTTTGCTAGACGTATATACATTAAGGCCCTTATCAGTCTTTATTATAATATCAAAATTATTGTTAGTAGCCGTCTTTTCAAGTTCTAGTTCAAGATCCACATTAGACTCTGGATTTGTATAGTATTCATTTATATTTCTATAAACCTCAATCAAATTATTTTGCTTTGAATATAAATAATATGCTTCTAGCACAAAATTATTTAGTAAAATAAGTATTAAAATAATTGTGATTATTGCCAGACTTAGAGTAATAAACAATTTCATTCTTATCGACTTTAGTGCATTTTTTCTTGCTTGTGCCATTTAAAACCAAGCCTCCTATTTTGTTTCAAACTTATATCCTACCCCGCGCATAGTTTTGATGTATTTACCTTTTTTACCAAGTTTATGTCTTATTTTCTTAATATGGCTATCTATTGTTCTTGAGTCTCCATAATAATCATAATTCCACACATTGTTTAGTATTTTATCTCTCGAAAGTGCGATGTTTTCGTTATCTACTAAATATTTTAAAAGTTCGTATTCTCTTAATGAAAGTTCTATCAGTTTTCCATCAACATTTACCGTTCTTCCTGCTTCATCTATTACAATGCCACTATGATTTTTTAATTCCTCTTCTTTATTTCCGTAAACTCTTTTTAAAATAGCTTCTACCCTAGCCACCAATATTTTAGGGCTAAATGGTTTAGATATATATTCATCCACACCAAGCTCAAACCCAAATAATTCATCTTGCTCTTCTGCCCTTGCAGTAAGCATTATAATTGGAATTTTAGTATTGTTTTGTCTAATTTGTCTTAAAACAGACCATCCGTCAAGCTTTGGCATCATTACATCAAGTAAAACAAGTTTAATTTTATTCTTGTTTTCTTCATAAACTTCTAGTGCCTTCTCTCCATCCTCTGCTTCTAAAATAGTATACCCCTTTACTTTAAGAAAATCTTTAACAAGTTTTCTCATTCTTTCTTCATCATCTACTACTAAAATACCTATATCGCTCATATTCTCTATCTCCTTTGCCCATTTATTATACATTATAATTAGTCAATGTGTCTATATTGTGAAATAATTTTGTTTTTATTTTGTGTTACTATATGTTTCTGTACTTGTATTTTCTACTAAATATGATATAATTGCTTTAGAATTTTAAAAAGTGAGTTGATTTTTATATGTTACTTTCATCTGGAGACCAGAAGTTAGCAGAAGGAAAAATTTTAATTTTATATATATTAAATAAAATAGGAAAACCTGTTACAAATGCAGAGCTTTTAAAAGTTGTAACTAGTCTAACAGATATGAATTATTTTTATTTTCAACAATTTTTGCTTGATCTAATTGACAGTAGGTACATTGATTACTACTCGAATGATCATGAAATGGTTTATAAACTTACCCCAGAAGGTGAGGAATCTTTGAAACTTACTATTGATATGATTCCAGGTATTAGGAAACTCCGCATTGATAGTAATTTAAAAGGCAATGTAGATGAAGTTGAAGAAGAACTTTCTATTACTGCTGATTTTATACCTCATAGTGAAAATGATTATAGTGTAAAATGTAAAGTCGTAGAAAATAGTACCACTATGTTTGAGATAACAGTCTTTGCAGGCACACGTGAGCAAGCAAAACAAATTGCAGACAACTGGAAAGAAAATGCAACCGAAATATATCCGCAGATATTGGATTTGTTAACAAAAGAATAAAATTGCACAATTGGGGACAGGTTTTCATGAAGCCTGTCCCCAATTGTGCAATTTTATTCTTCTCTCATTTGCCTCATGGCTTCATATAGCACGATGCCTGTTGCTACTGCTGCATTTAGGCTTTCTGTTTTTCCTTGCATTGGAATTTTTACTTTAGCATCAGATTTTGATAATACCTCTTTTGATACACCGTTTGCCTCATTTCCAATTATTATAGCAGTTTTGTTGTAGTCTATATCATATATTGTTTTATTTGTATCTAGTGAAGTTGCTACTACTTTATATCCATGATTTTTCAAATCTTCTATAGTCTCTACAATATTTTCTGCTTCTATTACATTTACTCTAAATATTCCTGACATAGTAGAACGAACTACCTTTGGTGAATATGCATCTACTGTGTCTTTAGAAACTATTATTTGCGAAAGCCCACAGCTATCTACCGTTCTTATTATTGTACCTAAATTTCCTGGGTCTTGTATGTTATCTAAAATTACTATTTGGTTTTCATTATAATTAATTTCGCATTGTTGTTCTTGTTTTTTTATTACTGCCAGTATTCCTTGAGGATGCATTACATGACTTATTGATTCAAATACCTGCTCGTTTACATATAAAATATCAAATTTTGATACAGCATAAAGCATTTTTTGTTTTAATTCGTCCTGTTCACTACTATCATCTGAAATTACTACTATTTGAATATCTGCTCCCTCTGCAATCGCTTCGTTTACCGTTTTTATACCTTCTACAACGTATAGTCCCATTTCGTCACGAAACTTCTTGTCCTTTAATTTCCTAATTTGCTTTATTTGTTCATTGTCCTTGCTTGTTATTATCTGCATCTTGTATACCTCCCTTGTTATATTCCTCTACATTTCTATAGTATTTAGAAAACTCTCTATCTCTTCTAGCACATCATTTTTTATTTTATATGTAATGTATGGATCTTTTGCTGGTGAAAACTTTATTTGGTTTCTATATTTTTTTAATAATATATCCACCCATTCCATTTTAAAATATTCTGCTTCAAACATAAATACTATTTGGTCCTGTTTTTGAGAAATTTTGGAGATTTTTAAATTTCTGCATTTGTTTTTTATTCTTGCTATTTGTAGTAAATTTTCCGCTTCTTTTGGCATTTCTCCAAACCTATCAATCATCTCGTCTGTTACATTTTCTATATCTTCATTTGTTTTGCAAAGTGCTATATTTTGATAAATTTCTATTTTTTGATTACTATTGTCAATGTATTCATCTGGCAAGAAACTAGATACGTTTAAGTCAATCTGGATATCTTGTTCTTCTTTAATGTCTATTCCTTTCATTTCTTTTACAACTTCGTCTAGAAGTTTGCAATACATATCATATCCAACCTCATCCATGTGTCCATGTTGCATCTCCCCTAATATGCTTCCTGCTCCTCGTATTTCTAGGTCACGCATTGCTATTTTAAAGCCTGACCCAAACTCTGTGAATTCTTTCATTGCCTTTAAGCGCTTGTCTGCAATCTCCGATAATAGTTTGTCTCTTTTATAAGTAATATATGCATATGCCTGTCTATCAGATCTTCCTACTCTGCCTCGTATTTGGTACAGCTGTGCCAGCCCCAATCTATCTGCATTTTCAACAATAATTGTATTTGCATTTGGTATGTCTATTCCAGATTCTAATATTGTCGTACATACTAGCACATCTATCTTGTGTGCTACAAAGTCTAGCATAATTTCCTCTAATTCTCTTCCAGACATTTGTCCGCGTAGCAAATGCGACTCTTGCCTCTGGCACCAGACTTGAAATATCTTCTGCTTTTTTTGCAATTCCTTCCACATTGTTAAAAAGGTAAAAAACTTGTCCTTCACGTTCTAGCTCTCTTGTGATTGCTTCCTTAATAACCTCTTCATCGTATTCTAACACATAGGTCTGAACAGGTCTTCGGTTTTGCGGTGGCTCATATATAACAGACATATCTCTTATTCCTACTATTGACATATGAAGAGTTCTTGGAATTGGTGTAGCCGTCATACTAAGTACATCTATGCTACTTTTCATCTTTTTAATTTTTTCTTTATCTTTTACCCCAAAGCGATGCTCTTCGTCTATAATCAATAGTCCTAAGTCTTTAAACTCAACGTCTTTACTTAGAATTCTATGTGTTCCTATTATAACATCTATTTCGCCAAGTGCAAGTTTTTTTATTATTATTTCCTGCTCTTTTTTTGTGCGAAAGCGATTTAATAACTCCACCCTTATTGGGAACTCCTTCATTCTCTCTTTAAATGACTCGTATTGCTGGTTTGCAAGAACAGTAGTTGGTACTAAATATGCTACCTGTTTTTGGTCCATGCAAGCTTTAAATGCTGCTCTTATCGCAACCTCTGTCTTTCCATAGCCTACATCTCCACACAATAATCTATCCATTGGCTTAGGTGCTTCCATATCTTTTTTTACTTCTTCTATACAGCGGAGCTGGTCATCTGTTTCAGTATATTGGAAATCATTTTCAAATTGACTTTGCCATGCAGTATCTTTAGAATATGCAAACCCTGTAATTTTCTGTCTTTTAGCATATAGTTCTATTAAATCTTTTGCAACTTCTTGAAGATTAGATTTTACTCTTTGTTTTGTATTACTCCATTCTTTGGTACCTAATTTGTTTAGCTTTGGAGCAGCTTCTCCTGCACCGATATATTTTCTAATATTATCTAACTGATTTGTTGGTATATATAAAATACCCTCATCACGATATTTAATTTTGATATAGTCCTTTGTTACTCCATCTGCCTTAATCGTATTTACTCCTAAAAATTGCCCAATACCATTATTTCTGTGCACTATAAAGTCACCTGGTTTTAAATCTGCAAACACTACTGTCTTCCCTTGTTTAAATGCTGAAGACACCGGTTTTCTTGTCTTTGGCTTGCTAAATAATTCTTCTCCTGAAATTACCAGCAAATTGAAATCAAATGCTTCAAATCCAGCAGACATAACCCCTTGGGTAATATATACTACCCCAGGAGTTATAGGAATATTCGGTTTATCTACAAATTGATGTGGAATTTCTCTTTGTGCTAAAGTTTGGACTAATTTATTACAGTTCTCTAGGCTTCCACCTGTTAATATTACTGTTTTTTCTGCAATAACTGCTTTTTGTAGTTCCTCAAACAGTAAATCCATTGAACTACGAAAAAAGTTGACCTCCCTATAGCTGAAGCTATATCCGTTTCTTTTTGCATGCATAGTTTGTTTATCTATAAATCCAATATCTTGCTTTTCAAGATAAATAACTTGTCTCCTTTGAATTTTTTCCACAAATTTTAAATAATCTTGCATTATCTCTAAGCTATCTGGTATCGGTTTTCTTTTTTCTATTAAACTTTTTATTACGGCTTCTTTATCTTTTATGATATTTTCAGATCTCGCCTTTATTTTAGAGGCTTCATCTAAAAATATTATATAGTTATTAGGAATATAATCTATAAAGCTTTCTTGTTTTTTATAAAAAATATTAAAATATTTGTCTACTCTTGATGTATAGTCTCCTTCTTTTATAATACTTATATCTTCTTGGTCATCAATGTTCTGGCATATTTCATCTATTGGTCTTTCTAGTACAAATTCGTGCATTGGATTAATTTCTACTTGTTTAACCATCTCTGTTGAACGTTGCGTGTTTAAGTCGAAATATCTAATTGAATCAACTTCATCTCCCCAAAGCTCAATACGTACGCCTTTTTTGCTTGTAACTGCAATGTCTAGTATTCCACCTCTAGAGCTAAATTGTCCGCCTGCTTCTGCTAAATCATATCTTTCATATCCAAGCAATACTAACTTCTCTTTTAAGTTTTCTATATCTATTGTATCTCCTTGTTTTATAGTTATTTGATTTTTGTACAGAGTTTCTTTTGATGGCATTGCTTGTGATATTGCTTCTATTGTTGTTACTATAATATTTTCTTTTTTTGAATTTAAGGTGTTTAATACATTCATTCTCTGATAAAAAATGTCCTTACTTTCCGCAGTATAATCATATGTGAAAATTTCTCTTTTTGGAAAAAACAATATATCCTCTTTAAAATAGTTTAAATCCTTTATTATCTTCTTTGCTTGAATTTCATTATATGTAATAAACAGTATAGGTTTTTCTGTATAAAAGTATGTAGAATAAGCAAAATGAACTTTTGCACTGTCTGTTAAGCCTGATAACATCATTGGACTAACATTATTTTTTACATCTTCTATATAGGCATTATATTTTTTAAAATTCGGTAATATTTTTAAGCTTATGTCCATCATAATCTCCTTTTTTTATTAGGTTTCTACTTAATTTTTAGTTGTTGTAGGGACAGGTTTGTAAACCTGCCCCCATGCTGTAAATTAGCATTTTTACATATTTTGTTTTAAATACAATTCTCTTGCAGTTTCTGGGCTATCTGTACCAGTTGCATTTTTCACTGGTGCAAACTCTTCTTCCCTTTTTGCTCGCATTAGTAAAATATCATCTAGTGTGCTAAATGCATCAAATATAAAGCTTTCAAACTTATATGCATTGGGTTTTGTTGCCTCTACCACTTCTCCATTTTTATCTATGTAATTTGCTTTCTTAAAAGCCGCATGATATGGTAATTTTTCCTTTCCTATTTTGTCTAATACATCAATACTAAATAGGTTACACATAATATGTGCTTCTCCGTAGAAAAGCTCACCTTCTTTGTCTCTCATTACAGCCATTTCTTCTGGTAGTTCACTATATTCTATTACACTTGGTTTACTATTTCTCTTACAAAATACTCCAACTCTCTCTTGTGGATTTAATTTAGATATAGTTTTTGAGGCTGCAAACATTCCTTTATCTTTTGTCATTCCTAAAAGCAGGCTATCTGCCATGTTTAATAGTGCATTATCTATTGCCCCTATAAATACCCATTTTATTCCTCTGTTTTTCATATCTGCATATATACCAGCTCTTATCATTGAATTAAATATTCCACCATTTCCATCTGCAGCTTCTTTTATTCTGCCTTTAGTTTCAAGTAAAATTCTTCCATTTGTGTCTATCATAGGCAGTTCTCCCTGAGTGAAGAATTTTACGTACTCTTTTGGGTATCCGAAATAATTCTTTCCTTCAAAGAATTTTACTGTGTCATCATTATTTTCTTTGCTTGTCATTATATACCATGGAATAATTATATTATACCTATTGTTGGCCTTTTTTAAGTTGTCACATAATATTTCAAAAAGTGACTTACCAGGAAATAATTCAAAAGTACCTTTTGGTCCATGATGTCCAAGCCTACTTCCCTGTCCACCTGCCATTGTTGCTACTGCATATTGACCACTTGATATTACTTTTTCACCTATTTCTTCTAAACGTTTCTTTTCCTCTTTTGATAACTTATTTTTATCAATATAGCTCATTGGTTCTATTTTGTCTTCTGCAAATTTGTTACTTTTCTTAGTTTCTTCATATAATTTACTTATTTTATCAAAATCTATTCTTTTTATTTGCTCTATTAAATTTTGTTTTTCTTTTTCTGTAAGTTCATCATAAAAGCCAATTAAATGCTCCTGACCATATTTTTGTAGTATTTCTTTTACATCTTCTAACATAATATACTCTCCTTTTTGTACATATTAGATTTTACTTACAATCTTAAATAATATACCACTTTTACGCTTGTTTGTCTAGTATTTTACATTATGTTGACTTTTTTGGTAAATTTTATTATAATAATTATATAAAAATATTGGAGGTGCTCTTATGGCAAACCAGACCAAAGGAAAAGCAAATCAGCCTCGGTGGTGTAAGCAATGTAAAAATTGTGCGCATGTACACAAGCATGGTAAGGTAACCAAAACTTGTACCATACCTGGAGTACATATTCCTTTTTTAGGTCTTGCATCTCTGTGCAACAGTGATAGCAAGTGTAAGAAATAACCTCTAAAAAGTCACCCATTTTAAATTGGGTGGCTTTTTATCATATTTGTGTGCATAATTAATATAAATTGTTTAGGTGAACCATATGCATACTGCAAATATTATTATTATAAAATTAAAAAAAATTATTTTACCTTCTTTTTTTTGTTTATTTGTTTTATTTATGATAATTTTCTCAAAATCAAATTTAGCTAGCTCAAAATCTGGACTTATTCTCTGGGCAAATTCCATTGTTCCATCACTCCTTCCTTTTTTTGTTGCTACCGAACTTCTTAGTCACACTTTTATAGTTCCGCTTTTGGGCAAACTTTTAAATGGATTTATGAGACCCCTTTTTAATGTGCCTGGTGAAGGTGCTTTTCCTCTTATTATGGGAATTATTAGTGGTTATCCAACAGGAGCAAAAATTGTCTCTGATTTTTATAAAAATGGTGTGCTTTCAAAGCAAGAAGCTGAAAGACTAATTGCTTTTACTAATAATTCTGGTCCTTTGTTTATTGTAGGAACTGTACGGAGTAAGTATGTTTGGTGATACAAGGACAGGTGTTTTACTGCTGATGACACATATTTTGTCTTGCCTTACAGTTGGAATTATGTTTAGATTTTGG
>CAMVIX010000020.1 GCA_947167695.1 uncultured Clostridiaceae bacterium | reverse complement strand
CTACATATAATTCTATCGGTTAGTTGGTCTTTCCCCATTTCTAAATTGAATATAAGTACAGGTATATTCTGCTTCTTTGCTACATATGTTGCTATATTTAAAGCAAAAGCTGATTTCCCCATACCAGGTCTAGCTGCTAAAATTATAAGTTCAGATCCTTTAAGTCCACCCATACGTCTATCAATATCTGGAAAACCTGTAGGAATTCCTTTTTTCACTCCATTATTTATTACATCTTCCAAATTATTCATAGATATAAGAAGTAAGTCATTTAATCTACTAACACCTTTCGTGTCTTTATTTTGTGTTATCTCAAATATTTTTCTTTCAGCTAATTCTGTGAGTTGCTGTGTATCAGTAGTAGGGTTAAAACCTAAAGTAGCGATTTCATTAGACAAATTGATTAGTTTTCTAGTTGTAGATTTTTCTTTTATTATACTTATATATTTATCAACGTTTGCAGTAGTAGGGAGTTTGTCCGGTAGTGATGCTATATATTCCAAACCTCCAACGTATTCAAGTTTTCCAATAAAAGATAGTTCTTCTTTTACAGTAATAATGTCTATCGGTTCATTTCTTGCAAATAGATTTGAAATACACTCAAATATAAGTTTATTATCTTCTCTGTAAAAATCTTCTTTGTCTAATTGTTCAACAGCAGACATAACAGAGTGTTTATCTATCAAACATGCTGCTATTACTGACTGTTCTGCTTCAATACTATTAGGTTGAATTTTCATATAACTATTAGTATCACTCATTTTATAAAGCTCTCCTTTAGATCAGTTCATTTTATACATACAACTTTCAGCTTGATTTGTTCCAATTATCCACTACTTGTTGGAGTTTTATTTTACTAAAATTCATCTTCTTTTCCTTTCATAATATAAAAATAACTCCTGTTACAATTCATAACAAGAGCTTTTAATAATCTTCACTTTTCTTCTGTCTTAGTTTCTTTTTAGTCATCTTCTACACACCTTCTTACTTTTTTATGAGATACACCATTTAGCTTGGTATGTGTATATTTTATAACATTTGTATTGAGAAATAAACGGCGTTTTTTAATGTTTCTCAAATCAATTCTACAATTCATTTTAAAGCATATTCTGTACTAAATATAAAACTATATTAGTTTATATTGAAAAAGTCACCTAAGTCATTCTCATGCATATAAATTAGCTAAATATCAATGTTTTTAATTATCTTCATCATTATCTAAATTTTTATACATTTTTTTAAAATCTTCATTAGTGTATTTTCTTTGGTCATATTTTTTAAAATTTTTCCTTCCACTATTATTTATAGAATTTATTATATTATATATTATATCGTAATCATTCTTGACCGTAGCGTATAGCTTTTTTTGACTCGCCCTATTATTATTTCTAACCATAGTCTTAATAGGCTTAAGTTCGCGTCTTTCAACTGCTTTGCTATCATCTTCATATATTAATTTAACTTCAATAAATTCTTTTTCTTTTAATAGTTTTGGATTCATGGGAAATGAGAATAATGCGTTTTCTAATGAAGATATTATCTTTGAGATTCGTCCTTTAGTAACATTAAGTATCTTACCTAAATATTTATTGTTAGCGTAGCAGTACCCGAGTTTCTAAACTTAAACTTATAATTACTGAATATAATAGTTTTTCTTTGTCTGTCAGATTCTCATTTTCTAGTATTTCTATTGGAATCCAGACACCTTTTAATTTCTTCTTTTCCATATTGGAGCGATAATATTACAAATTTTTGGAAATGTATATAGGCTGTTTAAAATTTATTTATGTATTAACTTCACTATATTAAGATATAATGTTATATTTGTTTATGCAGAAAATGTAAATTTAATGGTATTGCGTGTCTGAGAAATATGCAAATATTACCACATTTTACAAAAAAAAATAACACCTAATTTTATAAGTGTCCTCTTTTTATATTTACAACTAAAAAAACATGTGATATAAATATTCTAGTTTAAATCACATCTAAATATATAAACTTACATCATATTTTATCTTTATTTTCTTTCGTTTGTTTTTGCCTTCAAATTGGCCTAAAGTCCTAGTAAATTCTGTGTATCCGTTTGCTACTTACAAGGTGTATAGATGGTGCTTTCGCTCGTAGTTTCACTCCAAATCTTGAACCTTGTTTTACCATTTCTGGTTCCTCTAAAATTAGTTCATCCATAGAAGGTGTTACTATTCCATAGCCTTTTTGTCTTACTTCATTTAACGCATATGCAATCTTATCATACTCCTTCTTTGTCTTAGCCAGATCTGTTATAATTGCAAATAAATCTCCTTCGTTTGATATATTTACACCAGATATTTCTGTTAAAACTTTGTAGAACAATTCATCTTGCAAGGTTATTTCAACATTTACTTCCCCTGTGCCAAGCCTTATTCCTTCAAGCACTGTTTTACTTATTATTTCTGTTTTTGAAATTGCATTTACTGCATTTTCTACTTGTTTTATAATTCTAACATCTTTAAATGCGTCTTGAATTTCTTGATATAACTCTTTCTTTACAGGGTGTTCAAGCAATAATCCATCAATCCAGCCAGGGAAGTTTATGTTTACTCTTTCTATTGGAAACTCATAAAGCACTTTTCCAAAGATATTGTTTATATCATCCATATTTAAATTTGCGCAATCTGTTGGTATTACTGGAGTGCCATATCTATTTTCTAAATCTTGTGCCAAATTTTGTGTATATGGGCTATTTACGTCAGCAGAATTTAGGACTATAACAAATGGCTTATTTAAAGCCCTTAATTCGTCTACTACTCTTGCTTCTGCATCTACATAGTCCTCTCTTGGAATGTCAGTTATAGTTCCATCTGTGGTTACTATAATTCCTATTGTAGAATGTTCTGTAATAACCTTTTTGGTTCCCATTTCAGCAGCAATCTCAAATGGAATTTCTTCATCTTGCCATGGTGTTTTTACCATTCTTGGTACTTCATCTTCCATGTAGCCGAAGTGCATTGTTTACCAAGTAGCCCACACAGTCTACAAGTCTTGTCTTAAGTTTAAGATTATCCCCTATTGTAATTTCTATTGCCTCATTTGGTACAAATTTTGGCTCCGTAGTCATTATAGTTCTTCCAGCAGCACTTTGCGGTAGTTCGTCCCTAGCTCTTTCCTTTTTATAACTATTTTCAATATTAGGTATTACCAGTAAATCCATAAAACGCTTAATAAAAGTAGATTTGCCAGTTCTAACAGGTCCTACAACTCCAACATAAATATCACCTTGGGTTCTATCTGCAATATCTTGATATAGTCCTAGATTTTCCATTTTTTCCTTTCCTCCTTAAAAATGTTTGTACTAAACTATTTAATTCATTTATATTAAGTTCAAAAGAATAATATTACTTTTTTGTATATTTTTATTTATTAAACAAATACTAATAAAAAGAATTTTGGGAAAGGAAGATTTTTCTTGAAGTACAATTTGCTAGATAATGTAAAAAATATATTCACATATAAACCTAATCAGTCGTATACCTTTATGTTGCCTGAGACAGAAGAAGAACAGGAAAAAAATAATAATGAAGATGTTCATACAGGCTCTGTTCCTACTGAAAATTTAATTAAAGAAAAACCTCAAAAAATATACAGCAGTATAGGTGTAAATTTAGAGTATTTAAAGGTTAAGTATAATACTTTAATTAATAGTGACATAGTTATCCGTGAATTTAGTCTTATGGCTAAGGGCAAAGAATATAAAGCTTTTCTTATTTATATTGATGGAATGATTAATTCCACTATGATAAATGATTTTGTACTAAAGCCTCTTATGCTGAGGAATAATGCTAATACGTATGAAGAAGAATCTACTCCTATAGCAGTAGCACGGTAATATTAGTGTGCGCAGGAGAAAGAAATTTAATATAGAAGATTATATATATAATTGTCTTATTCCCCAAAATTCTATAACAAAAGAAACTGATTTTTCAAAAATTATATCAGACGTAAACTCTGGTAACTGTGCGCTTTTTATTGATACGATTGCTACTTCTTTTAGTATAGAAGTTAAAGGCTTTAATGCTCGTTCTGTGTCTGAGCCTAATAATGAAATAGTGGTTCATGGTGCTCAAGAAGCTTTTGTTGAAGCAATTCGTACTAATACTTCTTTACTTAGAAGGATTGTAAATAATGAAAATTTGGTAATAGAGTCAACAAGTGTTGGTACTATTACTAGGACAAAAATTGCTATATGCTATATGAAAAATATTGCAAATGATGATTTAGTAGCAGAGGTTAAGTATCGTATAAATAACCTAGAAATAGACTCTCTTGTATCTTCTCGGGCAATTAGACCAGCTTATACAAGACAATACTAAAATTGCTAACCCTCAAATAGTTTCTACTGAAAGGCCAGATAAGGCCGCTAATCATTTGCTTGAAGGTCGTGTTGTCGTTATAGTAAATGGTAGTCCATATGTACTTATTGTTCCAGGATTATTTATTGATTTTATGTCTTCACCGGAGGATATGAACTTAAAGCATCAGTTTGCGAATTTGCTTAAAATTATTCGTTTAATTGCTGCATCATTTGCACTTTTACTCCCTGGAATTTACGTAGCAATCACTAATTATCATCAAGAGTTGATCCCAACAGAGCTATTATTTGCAATATCAGCTTCTAGGCAAACTGTTCCCTTTCCTGTAATTTTCGAAATAATTATAATGGAAGTATCCTTTGAGCTAATTCGTGAAGCTGGTCTCCGTGTTCCATCTCCTATGGGAGCTACAATAGGAATAGTAGGTGCATTAATATTAGGAGAAGCAGCAGTAAATGCAAGCGTAGTAAGCCCTATACTTATAATAATTGTTGCAATAACTGGTATATGCTCATTTGCAATACCAGACTTTTCTTTAAGCTTTAGCTTAAGACTTTGGCGTTTTTTCTATATTGCTGCTCGGATACTTCTTTGGATTTTTAGGAATTGGTTTTGGGCTGTTTGTAAACTTCCTTGCCCTATTAAACTTAAATTCCTTTGGTGTACCATATTTCTCTCCATATATTCCTGTAAGCGATTATACAACTGAAGTGTCACTTTTCCTTTCTCCTATTTGGAAACGAGAAAAACGTTCAGATTTTTTAAATACCAAACGAACAAAAGCTCAAGAGAAAATAAGTAGGAAATGGAAGGATGTGTAAGACATATGAACATTCATAAAATAGGCTCTTTTGAGTCCATCTGTTTAATCTGCATTGTAATGACAAATCATATAATAATAAACATACCAGAAACCATAATACAATCAGCTGGTCCTTCTGCATGGCTTAATGTCATATTTATAAGTCTTATTGCGATAGGCTTTACATGGCTTATTTGCAAACTTTTTGAAAAGTTTTCTGGAAAAGACATTTTAGATTTATCAGAATATATTGGTGGTAAATGGTTAAAATTGATTCTTGGCATAGCTTATATTGGCTTGTTTACTATTGTCTCTGGCACACTTCTTAGGTACTTTTGCTCACGGCTTAAAACTAATATATTTTCCTAATACTCCTACTTATATAATAGTAGCAATATTTTTATTAGCTGCATTAATTGCAAACAGAATGGGACTTCGAGCAATTACAAATATAAACCTTATAATTGTACCAATACGGTCTAGTTAGTATGTTGATTCTTTTTTTGTCGACTGCAAAAAATTTTGTATTTGAAAGATTCTTCCCAATTTTAGGGTATGGTATTGATGCAACTTTTTTAAGTGGAATTACAAATATCTTCTCCTTTGGTGGAATTGCTTTTTTATATTTTATAAACCCTATACTTAAGGATTATAAGAACTTTAAACCTATTTGTATAATATCAATTATTGTCTCTAGTATATATCTATTTTTAAGCGTTGCAAGTATGTTACTTGTGTTTTCTTATGTCTCGAGCTCAGACCAGACAATAGCTATATATAGCCTAACAAGGACTATTGAATATGGAAGATTTTTGCAAAGAGTTGATGCTATTTTTATTTTAATATGGATTTTGCTAACCCTATCGTACTTAAGTATTGTCGTTGCATTATGCCTAACTATCTTTAAAAAAATCACAAATATTTCTAATAGCAAGGCAATGGTTTTCTCTTTTATAACTTTACTTTTTGGGATTAGTTTTTTTGCAGATGATGTGTCAGAGGGAAAATTTATTCACGAAATAGTTTATAAAAATTATGAATTAATTTTGGTGTTTGGAGTAAGCTTTGCAATTATGCTAATTGCTAATATAAAGGTAAAATTAAAGAAAGGAGCTTCCACATGATAAAGCGTTTTTCCATTATCACATTAATAGGCATCATACTTTTCTCGATAACTGGAACATACGACGTAAGGGGGTTAGAAAGTCTTTCTTATGCTGTTGCAATTGGTTTGGATAAAGGTACTGAAAACCTTTTAAGGCTAAGCCTACAATTTTCTGCTCCTGGTTCTGGTGATAGTCGGAAGCCGGAAGTCAGCAGTTTACATCTACTGTCATTACTACTGTTGAATGTGCTTCTTTCGAATCTGGAGTTAATATGATAAATAGCTATATAAGCAAGCAAGTAAATCTTTCCCATGCAAAAATTATTGTATTCTCTGAAGTACTTGCATCTGAGGGAGTTTCAAAGTATATTTCCACATTTGTAAACAATGTAGAAATAAGACCTGATTGTAATATTATAGTTAGTAGATGTAGTGCAGAAGATTTCTTAAACAATTCTGCTCCAAGTTTAGAGACATTATCTGCTAGGTATTACGAACAGGTTCTATCTTCATCTGAATATACAGGTTTTACTCCTAATACTTCACTTACTAATTTTTATTCCTCATACAAAGACTATACCTCGCAACCAATCGCTATACTTGGGGGAATTAATTCTAACTCCACTCACAATGTGGATTTAGAAAATTCGTATGTAGATTTAAATGGAAGTTATAAAGCCGATGAAACACCTATTAAAAACAAGACTAATATAGAATTTACAGGAATTGCGGTTTTTAATCAAGATAAAATGATTGGCGAACTTACTCGGAATGGATTCAGTTTGCCACTTAATGTGCACTAATGCATTTAAATCTTCAACAATTTCTATTCCAAGTCCATTTAATCAAAATCAAATAATGGATTTATCTGTTCAAAGAAATAGGAACACGAAAAATACTGTTTCTATTATAAATGGTTCTCCTTATATAAATGTTGATATAAGCTTAAAAGCTGTGGTCTCTTCATCAGAAAAAAATTTAGATTTAACACAAAGAGATAATGTAGAACTTATTGAAAAATACGCGTCTTCTTATATTAAAGAAAAAATACTAGATTATCTTTATTCCACTTCAAAGGACTATCATACAGATATCGTAGATTTTGGAAAGTTTCTAGCTTATGACTATTTAACGGTAAGTGAATTTAGGGAATTAGACTGGCCACATTTATACCCCGATAGTTTTTTTAATTGTAATGTTGATGTAGATGTAGTAAATGGCTATCTATTAGTACAAAACTAATTGTAGGTGTTTTTATGAATTATATTGTTAATATTTTATTTTATATTTTAGCAACCTTTTTCGGCATTAAAACTATTTTTTATGGCCTGTATGAGATACAGCAAAAAAATAAATTTGGTGGAAGTTTTGTTATTATATTTTGCATTTTTGCTTATGTTTTGTTTATGGCGATGATGTTATTACAATAAGTAGCAATTAAGGGACAGGATAAATCCTGTCCCTTTTGGCTAATTTTTGCTTTACATTGCATATACAATACTTAGAATTATTGTTAAAACAGCAAAAACGATTCCTAAAATAATTGTCCATTTTTTTAACTTGCCTTCTCTTGTTCTGCCTTTATTTTTCTCATAAAAATTACTTGTTGTAGATCCCATTATTGTGCCAGATGCACCACTATCTTCACTTGATTGCATCATTGCTATTGCAATAAGTGCAACACATACAACTGCATAAATTGCTATTAATACATATTTTACTACTTCCATTTTTTATTTCCTCCAATTGTAATAACATTAACATGTAATATTCTAGCATAAACTGGAAGAAAAAGCAAGTATTATTTTCGTTTTAAATTAACTCCTATAATTCCTCCGAATGGCTCCTGTCAATATGCATGTTAGGCACATTATTGCAGAACTTGCGTTTAGACTAAAGTCTTTGTCTATTGTGCTTGATAGTAAATAAATTATTAATATATATATAAGGCCGACTAAGCTTCCATTAACTAATCCCTGCTTTTTCATTTTTATACTGCTTATCATGCTCCCTACTAATATGCTTGTTCCTGCTATCGTTATTACTACTGGTGTAATTGCAGTTTCCGGCATATTTGTGTATGCTAATACTAATGCAAAGATAATTAATGCAATTATAGTAATTGCAATAGAAAGTATACTTCCTTTTAATATTCGAATTATATTGTTTTCTCGTCCGGAGTCTATTGATTTGTTAATTATATTCAAATATAAAACCTCCTTTAGATTGTTTTATATTAAATATATATTGTGTATTATTTTATTTATTACTTTTATTTTTTACACTCTTTATGAAAATTCAGCAAAGCTGAAATATAGAATTTTTTAGATGAAACGAGGTGTTTTTTGTACCGAATCAAGGCAGGCTAAAGCCTGCCTTGATTCGGGCTACAAAAAATAGCAGAGTGTCCGCAGTTTCAACTAAAAAATTGCTATATTTCAGCTTTGTCTCAATTTGTCTCACCTTTTATAATATTATAACAAAATTATCATTTGTATTTGAAGAATTATTTGTATTTGGATTAGTAACTGTATTTGTTGTATTATTATTTGTATTTTCTTCAATATATCTTGTAAGGCTAACTGTTCTACCATTTCTTTCTAGATAAACATCATCTTTACCTTCATTTGTAATAGAAAAAATCTTATCAAATTCGCATGGTATTACAATTTTACCCGTTTTATTTACTACTCCGTATTTTCCATTTTTTCCTATTACTATCCCCTCAATTTCTGGGATAACTATAACATTATTTGTACTTCTATCGCTTCTTTGATTAGCTGTAGTAGTGTTTACTATGCTATTATTGCTATTCTCTTGGGCTACCGGAACTTTTTCTACATAACCCATTTCGTCATATTCAATATTTAAAATATAATTTCCATTTTTATCAGCTAGACCCCATTTTCCGTCCTTTTTTAAAGGAATGCAGTTATCATATAAAAACAAATCATTTTTTATATCTGCTGTTGGGAACAGGCTACGGTTTATTCCAATTGCGTCATATTGTACATATGCAAGGATTCTTCCATTTTGATTTAATACGCCATATAAATTTTTATCTTTTGCATAATATATACTGTGTTTTCCATTTATTAAGCCTATTTCATCATATCTTAACCCAATTCGTATATCTCCATTTAGGGACAATGTTCCAGTTTTGCCTTCATTTGTAACAATAAATTCACCGGTATTTTCAAGATAAACTATTTTGTCATACTTTGTACCTATTATATTGCCAAATGTTTTTGTAGAAACAACACCGTACTTGCCGTCTTTATTTACTACTAACATTTCTTTAACTAAGGTTTTTTGTGTAATAAAGTCCTCGCTTATACCTGTGTACCCATATTTTTCAGCTGCTTGTTTATAGTAGTTTACTAAATATGGTAATGTATATAATGTAATTGTATTATTAGAAGTGTTGTATGAAACTCTAGTGTTGAAGGCAATTTGAATTCCTTCTGCTGTTGCATAAAGCATATTATCATATGTCTTTATTGTTTTCCCTATTTCATATGCATCAAAGTTTACTTTACTATTAGAATTGCTTTTATAAATTATATTTGAGTTAAGCTCCATCATGGCAAGTTCATTTTCACA
The DNA here is from genome assembly GCA_947167695.1 of uncultured Clostridiaceae bacterium. Taxonomy (GTDB): domain Bacteria; phylum Bacillota; class Clostridia; order TANB77; family CAG-508; genus UMGS1754. Next base: position 8,910 of record CAMVIX010000020.1, on the reverse strand, counting down.
TTCCACATAGCATTTTGTTTTATCTTCTGAATACTTTCTATATTCCCCATTATAAAAATTATACCCAACTAAATTTGCTATTCTATTAATTGAATAATAGGTTTCTCCTGTATTTGAATCTGTTAATATTAAATCTGCTGGAATAGATGCCTTTGTTCCATTTACAGATAGCTTCATCTTTTCCTTTTCCTCTTGTTTTAGTACAATAATTGCTGCTCCAATTATTGCAATTAAAATAATTAGTATAACTATTGAAATAACTACAATTTTTTTCCCCTTGTTACCTTTTTGTTGTTGTTCTTCACTTCTAAGTTCCATAAAAAATCCCCCTATTCCTTCGTATATCCATATTTTAAATAAAATTCATCTCTAAAAGTTTTTAAATTATCTCTCTCAATTTCTATTTTAACTCTTTCCATCAAGCTAGTCAAGAATCTAAGGTTGTGTATTGATAAAAGCCTTACTCCTAATATCTCATTATTCTTTATTAAGTGCCTAATATATGCTCTTGTATAGTTTTTACATGTATAGCAATCGCATTCGCTATCAAGTGGTGAAAAGTCTCTTTCATATGTAGCATTTCTTACTACTACTTTACCGTTCCATGTCATTGCCGTTCCGTTTCTTGCAATTCTTGTAGGAAGTACACAGTCACACATATCAATTCCAGCTAAAGCCGCTTCTATTAAATAATCTGGTGTTCCTACCCCCATTAAATATCGAGGTTTGTTTTCAGGCATTTGTGGTCCAACATAATTTAAAATATCTAAGAATAAATCTTTTGGCTCACCCACACTTATTCCGCCTATTGCATATCCTGGAAAATCCATTGGAATTAAATCTTCCAAACTTTTTTGGCGTAAGTCTTTATAAAATCCGCCTTGAATTATCCCAAATAAAGCTTGGTCTTCTCTTGAATGTGCTTCCTTACATCTTGCAGCCCATCTGGTCGTTCTTTCCATTGAATTCTTCGTATATTCATATGTTGATGGATACGGTGCGCATTCATCAAATGCCATAATTATATCTGCACCTAAATTATTTTCCACCTTCATTACTTTTTCAGGTGATAAAAAATGCCTACTCCCATCTAAATATGACTTAAATTCTACCCCTTCTTCAGTTATATGTCTTAAATCTCCTAAGCTGAATACTTGAAAACCGCCACTGTCTGTAAGTATTGGCCTGTCCCAATGCATAAATTGATGAAGACCACCTGCTTCTTTTACAAGTTCATCTCCTGGCCTTAAAAATAAATGATATGTGTTTGCTAAAATTATATCTGCTTTTACTTCTTCTTTTAACTCTTCTGGTGTCATTGCTTTTACTGTTGCTTGTGTGCCTACTGGCATAAATACTGGTGTTTGTATATCTCCGTGAGGAGTATGTACTACTCCTCTTCTCGCACCACTATTTTTGTCTACATGTAATAATTCGTATGTAACTGCTGGCTTTGTCATAAATTTTTCTCCTTCTTATTTCCGCTATAAAATTAACATTGCATCTCCAAAACTAAAGAAATAATAATGCTTATTTATTGCTTCTTCGTATGCTTTTAATATGAATTCCCTACCTGCTAGAGCCGATACAAGCATTACTAAAGTTGATTTTGGTAGGTGAAAGTTCGTAATTAGTCCATCTATGCATTTGAACTTATAGCCTGGATATATAAAAATATTTGTGTCTCCTTCGGCCTGCTTAAGCATCCCGCTTTCATCTGCAACAGACTCTAAAACTCTGCACGAAGTTGTACCACATGCTATTACTTTTTTTCCATTTTTCTTTGCATTATTGATTTTATCGCAATCCTCTTGCTTTATGTAAAAATGCTCTGAATGCATTTCATGTTCTTCTATTGTGTCTACTTTTACTGGTCTAAATGTACCTATTCCAACATGAAGTGTAACATTTGCAATTTCTACTCCCTTTGCTCTTATTTTGTCTAACAGTTCCTCTGTAAAATGGAGCCCCGCTGTAGGAGCCGCTGCTGAACCTTCATACTTTGCATATACCGTTTGATACCTGTCTTTTTCTTTTAAAGATTCTTTTATATATGGTGGAAGTGGCATAAGCCCTATTTTGTCCAAAATTTCATTAAAAATTCCATCATATGTAAAATGTGCTACTCTATTACCATTTTCTAAAATGCCAGTTATTTCTGCTTTTAAAATTCCATTTCCAAACCAAACTTTACTGCCTTCTCTTAATTTCTTTCCGCGGTCTAACTAGCACTTCCCAGTCATCTCCTTCAATTCTTTTTAGAAGAAGAAATTCAACGTTTGCGCCAGTAATTTGCCTTATTCCGTATAGTCTTGCAGGTATTACCTTAGTATTATTTATTACTAAGCAATCTCCTGGATTTAAATAATCATAAATGTCTTTAAATATTTTATGTTCCATTGTTTGTTTTTTTCTATCTAAAACTAAAAGCCTTGCTTCATCTCTTTTTTCGTTTGGATGCTGTGCTATTAGTTCTTCTGGAAGTTCGTAATCAAAATCTGAAACTTTCATATATTGTTTGCCTCTTTTCTCCTAATTGTTTTTCCAGCATTAAATAAAGTTTTAAAAATTGCTCGTATTTCCTCTACTAGGTTATCTGGATCTGTGTCAAATTCAATTTCCATTGAGTAATTAAATGCTGAACTGTGGACAGGTTTTATTGAATAAACCTTTGGATCTATTCCAACTTTTCCTATATGTGAAGCTGATATATTTTTGCACATATAATCTGCATACCATTTTCTAAGTCCATATTTTGGTTCTACTTTATAGCCATATTGTTCATAATTATGAAGTATTGGATAATCAAATCCATTATCCCTTGAAATATTTTCTGCGGTATGTAAAAACTCATGTATAAAAGCTTCCTCTGGGAACAAATTAACCTTTGGGTCATATTTATATATGTAGCTTTTGGTATTATTTGGAAGTCTTATATTAGAAAAACCTATGTCTTGGTAGTTCATTCCACCGAAGTCCAATCCAATTGTTTTTGTCATCAACTGCTGCATCTATCACATCCCCAAATTTGACAGCTGCATAAATATAATCATATTCTCCTTTTTTTACATAATCTTTAATCATTAAAGTTACATCAGATGGAGATACATAATAGCCATTATCATTATCATAGCTTATAGATGTGATTGGATCATTTATTTCAATAATTTCATAATCCATTGTCATTGCATAATTTGAAAGCTGTTTAAAACTTTCTTTTGTTCTTACCATATTATCTTTTATATCTTGAATATCAGTGCTTGTCATTGTTTCTTTCATATTATATGGTTCTCCATCTTTTTGTATTGTCACATCAATAGAGTCAAATATAAAGCAAACCATTTTCCAATGTGAATCTTGTGTACTTGCTCCCATTTCCAGTTTCATGTCTGAAAACCATGCTGTTCCTGTGCAGTTATCAGCATATGAACCTAGTCTAAAACCTATATCAACTTTAGTTCTAGCTTTAGAATCGAACATAAACTCTAGCTCTGTCCAGTCTGTTGTACCTGTTATTGTGCTTGAACATTCAGTAGTATCTAAAATACAAATTCCGGCACCTGCATTTGACGTTTTCTTTTCTGTTACAACATTTTTGGTTTTTACTTTACAAGTCACTCTATACGGTGTATTGGGTTTTACTTCAACTGTTTTGCTATATACAGCATCATTAAAAGAATTTGAAACAATTCTATAGCTGTCATGATTATTGTACTTTACATTTCTATCTCTCTTAAATTCTGAAAGGCCTAATTGATACTCAGCTCTTGTAAAATCCCCAAAATAGTTTTCTTTATACAAGTTGTATATAAATATTAAAGCTACAATAACTCCTACTGTAAATATAATACTTACTATTCTGCTTCCAATGCTTCGTTTTCCCCTCATTTGTATCCTCCAAATTTAATATAGATTAATTATACTTGGTTTTTATTAAATTTACAAGTTCTTTACCTTAAATAATAGCATAAAAGAGGAAAATTTCTAATTTTATGCCCGTCCACAGATGTGAAATTTTCCTCTTTTATTTAAATATTTAAGTTTATTGCTTACTGATTGAAATTAACGTATTTTTCGCCTTCCGTTAATGTTGCTTTTACTCTACCATGTTCTCCTTCTTCTTCCTCATATGACTGGTTCCATTTATCTACTGCATCTTGCGTCTTGCCAAATAAATCTCCTCCATTAATAGCAAGTGAAATTGCAGTTCCTGCTAATATAAGTAACACAATTACTGTAATAACTAAAGCAACCAGAGTAACACCTTTTTCATTCTTGTGTATCATAATAAACCTCTCCTTTTCGTTTGTTATAATATGTATTATATTTTAATTTTCATTAAATTACAATACAATTTTATAAGTTTTTTAAAATAATAGAGACAAGAATATCCTGCCTCTACTAGTCTTCTTATTTAGTCATTCTTTACGTCTTCTGCTGGCTCTTCTTTTACAGTATCGACTGTTTCTTCTACTGCTGGAGCTTCTTCTGGAGCAGATTCTGCTTTTACTTCTTCAGCTACTGGAGCTACTTCAGCTTCTGCTACAACTTCTGCTGGTGTTTCTGGTACTTCTAATACTTCTTCTTTTACTGTAATCATATTAGTTTCAATTCTTGCACCAACTTGCTCTTTTGTCTTAGCAGCTTTTCCTACTCTATCTCTTAAGTAATATAGCTTAGCACGTCTTGCACGTCCAACTCTTACTACTTCTACTTTTTCAACTGCTGGTGAATGTAGTAAAAATGTTTTTTCAACACCTACTCCATAAGAAATTCTTCTTACTGTAAATGTCTCATTTACTCCTCCACCTTGTTTTTTAATTATAATTCCTTCAAATACTTGGATTCTTTCTCTGTTTCCTTCTTTTACTCTTACGTGTACTTTAACTGTATCACCAACTTTAAGCATTGGCACTTTGTTTTTTAACTGTTCGTGTTCAATAGACTTAATAATGTCCATTTTATTTCCTCCTTTTCTTTAAATCAGCGGTTAGCCTTTAGCTAACTTTCATTTTCTAAATTTTTCAAGAACTCTCTATCTTCTTTTGAAAGCTCTATCTTTTTTAATAAATCTGGTCTTTTAAGATATGTATTTCTTAAAGACTCATTTCGTCTCCATTTGTTTATATTGGCATGGTTTCCAGAGACTAATACCTCTGGTACTTTTTTGTTTAAGAATATTTCTGGTCTTGTATATTGTGGGTATTCAAGAAGTCCATCGACAAAAGATTCATCTTCATTTGAATCACTTGCTAAAACTCCATTTACGAATCTGCTAACGCTGTCAATAAGTACCATTGCAGGTAGTTCTCCACCGCGTTAATACATAATCTCCTATGGATATTTCCTCATCTACAATTTCGTCTAACACCCTTTGGTCTATACCCTCATAGTGCCCGCAAAGCAATATTAAATGTTCTTCTTTGCTTAGCTCTACAACCTTTTGGTGTGTTAAAGTCTTTCCTTGTGGGGACAGAAAAATTGTTTTTGCGTTTTGCTTGCCAGCAATGGAATTATATGCATCATAGACAACATCTGGCATCATAACCATTCCGGCTCCTCCGCCATATGGTGTATCATCTACTTTTTTATGTTTATCTTTAGAAAAGTCTCGGATGTTTATTAAATTAATTTCAATAACATGTCTTTTTTCCGCTCTTCCAATAATGCTTGTTTTTACTGGTTCAAACATTTCTGGAAACAAGGATAATACATCAAATTTCATTATTCCAATCCTTCTATTAGATTTACTATAATCTTTTTATTTTCTAAATCTACATTTTTTATAACATCTTTAATAGCGGGTAGCAGTATTTGTTTTCCAAGTTCATCTTTTACAACATAAACATCATTGCTTCCAGTTTTAAACACATCATCAACTTTACCTAAATATCTCCCGGTCTTCAGTATACACATCTAGGCCAATTAAATCTACAATAAAGTATGTGTTTTTAGGAAGCTTTACGGCATCCTTACGCTCTATTTTTATGTAGCAATTTTTTAACTTTTCTACCATATTTATGTCTGGGAATTCCTTAAACTTCAAAAGTACATTTGCCTTGCTATAGGAAACCTCTTCTATATTTACTAAAATAAGATTTTCTTTATAATCAACGTAGACTTGTTTTAAATCTTCAAAGCGTTTAACATCGTCTGTAAAAGGAACAACTTTTACAAATCCTTTAATTCCATAGGTATTTACTATTTGACCAATCTCAAAATATTCTTGCAAGTTATATCTCCTTACCCAATAAATTCAACGGTAACTCTTTTTCCTTCTTTAGCAGCTACTGCTTTAACTATAGTGCGAATTGCTTTTGCAACTCTTCCTTCTTTTCCTATTACCTTCCCCATGTCGCTTTCTTCTACCCTAACTTCGAAGATAATAGTTTGTTCCCCTTCAATTTCCTTTACAGAAATTGCATCTGGGTTAGAAACTAGGTTCTTAATAACTGTCTCTAAAATTTCTTTCATTTTTTAAGTCCTCCTTATTTGCTTTTTTCAATTAAAGCCTTGACTGTATCTGTTGGCTTTGCTCCATTTTTAATCCATGTTTCTACTTTAGCCATATCTAATTTAATTTCAGCTGGATTCTTCATTGGATCATAAGTACCAATTTGCTCAACTATTCTTCCATCTCTTGGAGATCTTGAATCTGCAACAACAATATGATAGAAAGGAGCTTTTTTAGCACCAAATCTTTGTAGTCTGATTTTTACCATAATCTTCACCTCCTGCGTTTTTGATTTATATTTTTTTAAAATTGAAAACTTATATTATACATAAATATATAAAAAATTTTCAAACGCTCGGTCTTACTACGTCTTCGTAGAAATTGTATGTATCTTCTCGCAGCGCCCTCACTCAGTCTTCCGACTTCTCTTCGAAAAGTCTCCCTCCGTGAGATTCCCTACTCGAAGCTACCTACAATTTCTACCTCAGCCTCCGTGACATTCGCCTTTTCAAATTTTTTATATATTTATGTATTTGAAATAACTATCTGAATTTTTTTAAATCATTTAAATTCATTCCACGTAGCATGTTTTTAGCACTTTTGGTGTCTTTCATTTTACGCATCATTTTTTGAGTCATTTCAAATGAAGACATGAATTTGTTTATTTCTTGTACTGTTGTTCCGCTTCCTCTTGCTATTCTTTGGCGTCTGCTTCCGTTTAGCAATTTTGGATTACGTTTTTCCTCTGTAGTCATTGAACAAATTATTGCTTCTATTTTTACAAATTCGCTGTCGTCTATTTTTACATCTTTTAGCTGGTTCATTCCTGGTATCATTTTAAGTATTGAAGAAAAAGAACCCATCTTTTTCATCTGCCTTAGCTGTTTTAAATAATCGTCTAAATCGAATTTATCTTTGCGAAGTTTTTCTTCAAGTTTAATAGCTTCTTCTTCGTCAAAAGCTTCTTCGGCTTTTTCTATAATTGAAAGCACATCACCCATACCTAAAATTCTTGATGCCATTCTCTCTGGATGAAAAACTTCAATATCACTTAACTTTTCACCAGTTGCTGCAAATTTTATAGGTCTTCCTGTAACTTTTTTTACAGAAAGTGCTGCACCACCACGTGTGTCTCCATCTAGCTTTGTTAAAACCACGCCATCAATACCTAGTTGTTCATTAAAAGTAGTTGCTACATTTACAGCATCTTGACCTGTCATTGAATCTACTACAAGCAATATTTCATGTGGCTTTACATTTGCCTTTACATTTTTTAGCTCCTGCATTAGTTCTTCATCTATGTGGAGTCTTCCTGCAGTATCTAATATAACTACATCATTTAATTTTGAATATGCCTGAGAGATAGCCTGTTTTGCAATTAGCACTACATCTTTGGTTTGCTCATTTGCATATACCGGTATATTTAGCTGTCCTCCAACTACTTGTAATTGCTTAATAGCAGCTGGTCTATATACGTCGCATGCTACAAGTAATGGTTTTTTACCTTGCTTTCTAAGTAGGTTTGCAAGCTTTCCAGCTGTTGTAGTTTTACCAGAACCCTGAAGTCCGGACTAGCATTATTACTGTTGGTGGGTTTGGAGTAAAATTAATTTTGCTCTCTTCACCGCCAAGTAATTCTACCATTTCGTCTTTAACTATCTTTACAACTTGTTGCCCTGGAGTAAGGGATTTTAAAACATCTGCTCCTAGTGCCTTTGTTTCAATTGTCCCAACAAATTCCTTAACAATTTTGTAGTTTACATCCGCTTCAAGGAGAGCAAGCTTAACCTCGCGAAGTACTTCTTTTAAATCACTTTCAGTAATACGCGATTTTCCTCTTAACTTCTTAGTTATTCCGGTTAATTTTTCAGATAAGCCTTCAAATGCCATTTCTTTGCCTCCTTTGTTTTATAATGTTTTAACTTCTCCAAAGATGTATAAATGTCGCACAGTGAACAAAATGTATTACACTACACAATTTAATTCATTCTTAATATGCTCAAGCATTTCTGCAATTTGTTCGTCTGTGTACTTTGATTGGATTGTTGTAATTTCTGATAAAATTTGTGCTATTTTCTTTTCTTGTTTTAATGTTTTTTGCATAAGTCCAAGCTTTTCTTCGTACTCGAAAAGTTTATTTTCCCCCTTCTTTATATTGTCTCTAGCAGCTTGTCTGGTAAGTTCTCTGTTTTCAGCTATTTCTGATAAAGACAAATCACTATTATAGTAATCATCTAGGAAATCATATTGAGTTTTGGTAAGTAGCTTTCCGTACGTTTGAAGAAGCAAGCTTATCTCTACATTTTTTTCCATGATAATCACCTCATTTGTTTTTGTAATGCTAATATACTTTACACCATTTTTTTGCTTTTGTCAAGTGGTTTTGAGCAAAAAAACAAAGAAAAGAGATGTTTTTCTCTTTTCTACTTCAGGTGAGGCAAGGGGACGGACCCATT
>CAMVIX010000019.1 GCA_947167695.1 uncultured Clostridiaceae bacterium | reverse complement strand
TTGCAGCACCAGTAGCACATATTTGGTATTTTAAAGGAATACCAAGCAGAATAGCATTAATGTTAGACATTTCTCCAAGAAACGTAGAAAAAGTAATATATTTTGCTTCATACATAGTAACCGACAAAGGTACATCAGGTTTAACAAAAACACAAGTATTAACAGAAAAAGAATACCATGAAGCAGTAGAAAAATACGGCAGAGGCTCATTTAAAGCAGAGATGGGTGCAGCAGCAGTACGTAAATTATTAGAAGAGATAGACCTAGAAAAATTATCTGCATCTTTAAAGAAAGAACTTCCAAAGGCTAGTGAGCAAAAAAGAGTAAAATTAATAAAAAGATTAGATACTGTTGAAGCTTTTAGAACATCAGGAAATAGACCAGAATGGATGATAATGAATGTAATTCCAGTAATTCCACCAGATTTAAGACCTATGGTACAGCTAGATGGTGGAAGATTTGCAACATCTGATTTAAACGACTTATATCGTAGAGTTATAAACCGTAACAATCGTTTAAAAAGATTATTAGAACTAGGCGCACCAGAAATAATTGTAAGAAACGAAAAGAGAATGTTACAAGAATCTGTAGATGCTTTAATAGATAACTCAAGACGCGGTAGACCAGTAACAGGAGCTGGAAACAGAGCATTAAAATCACTTTCTGATTTACTAAAAGGAAAACAAGGACGTTTCAGACAAAACTTACTTGGAAAGAGAGTTGACTACTCTGGACGTTCAGTTATAGTAGTAGGACCAGAACTTAAGATTTATCAATGTGGTGTTCCAAAAGAAATGGCAGTAGAGCTGTTTAAACCATTTGTAATGAAAGAATTAGTTTCAAGAGGATTAGCACATAATATAAAAAATGCTAAAAGAATGGTAGAAAGACTAAGACCAGAGGTATGGGATATCCTAGAAGAAGTAATCCATGACCATCCAGTAATGCTTAACCGTGCACCAACACTTCATAGACTTGGTATTCAAGCATTTGAACCAGTATTAGTAGAAGGAAGAGCCATTAAGCTACATCCGCTTGTATGTACAGCATTTAACGCAGACTTCGATGGAGACCAAATGGCAATACACGTACCATTATCACCAGAAGCACAAGCTGAAGCAAGGTTTTTAATGTTCTCTGTAAATAACTTACTTAAACCACAAGATGGTAAGCCAGTAACAGTACCATCACAAGATATGATTTTGGGAAGCTATTATTTAACAATGGATGCTGATGGAGAGCCAGGAGACGGAATGTATATGAAGGATGAAGACGAAGCTCTTATGGCATACCAGAATGGAGATTTAGGCTTACATGCAAAAATTAAAGTAAGATTAACTAAAGAAATAGATGGTAAAGAGATAACAAAAACAGTTAATACAACAGTTGGAAGATTGATTTACAACCAAGGAATTCCACAAGACCTAGGCTTTGTAGATAGAGCAAATCCTGAAAATATATTGGAGCCAGAAATTAACTTCCCAGTTGTAAAGAAAAATATATCTAAAATTATAGCAAACTGCATAAATGTGCATGGGCTAGCAAGAACTGCAGAATTACTAGACTACATTAAAGCCACAGGTTACCATTATTCTACAATAGGAGCTATAACAGTATCTGTTGCAGACGTTGCAGTGCCTGATGCTAAAAAAGATATTTTAGCAGATGCAGACAAAAAAGTAGAAGACGTTTTAAAACAATACAGACGTGGTTTAATTACAAACGACGAACGTTATAATGAGGTTATTAAAATTTGGGAAAAAGCAACAGATGATGTTGCAGAAGCAATGAAAAATAACTTTGATGACCAAAACCCAATTTTCATGATGGCACAATCTGGAGCAAGACGGAAATATGAGCCAGCTTCGTCAAATTGCAGGTATGCGTGGACTTATGGCAAGCACAACAGGTAAAACAGTTGAAATTCCTATAAAATCATGCTTCCGTGAAGGTCTAGATGTACTTGAATATTTCATTTCATCACATGGTGCTAGAAAGGGATTAGCAGATACAGCTTTAAGAACAGCAGACTCTGGTTACTTAACAAGAAGATTAGTAGACGTATCACAAGACATTATAGTAAGAGAAGACGACTGTGGAACAGACGAAGGAATAGTTGTATATGATATCAAAGATGGAAACCAAGTTGTAGAGCCACTAGCAGAAAGATTAGAAGGCAGATACCCATTAGAAGATATTAAAGATCCAAAAACAAAGAAGATAATTGTGGATAAAGACACTATGATAACTGGCAAAATTGCAAAAGCCATTGCCGAAGCCGGAATTGAAAAAGTAAAAGTTCGTTCAGTTCTAGGCTGCAAAACCAAACATGGAGTATGTAGCAAGTGCTATGGTATGGGATTAGCTACAAGAGAAAGAGTAAATATTGGAGAGGCTGTTGGAATTATTGCAGCTCAATCTATAGGTGAGCCAGGTACTCAGCTTACAATGAGAACTATACATAATGGTGGTGTAGCAGGTGGAGATATTACACAAGGTCTTCCTAGAGTTGAAGAACTATTTGAAGCAAGAAAACCAAAGGGCTTAGCAGTTGTATCTGAAATAGGTGGAAAAGTTACTATAAATGATACAAAGAAGAGAAAAGAAGTTGTTGTTACTAACAAGGGAGATAGCAAAACTTATGTAGTAGCATTTGGTTCTAAACTAAAAGTAAAAGACGGAGATGAAATAGAAGCTGGAGATCCACTTACAGAAGGATCTATAAACCCTAACGACATACTAACAATTAATGGAGTAGAAGGAGTTTACGAATACCTGATTTCTGAAGTACAAAAAGTTTATCGTAGCCAAGGTGTTGACATTAATGATAAACACATTGAGGTAATAGGAAGACAAATGCTAAAACGTGTTAAAATAGAAGACGGCGGAGATTCAGGAATGCTTCCAGGAACTGTAATCGAAATAAATGAATTAAATGAAATAAACAAAAAATTAGAAGAAGAAGGAAAAATACCTGCAAAGGGAAGAAGAACATTGCTTGGTATAACAAAGGCTTCATTAGCTACTGAAAGCTTCTTATCAGCAGCATCATTCCAAGAGACAACAAGAGTGCTTACAGAAGCGGCTGTAAAAGGCAAAACAGATCATTTAATAGGACTAAAAGAAAATGTAATCATAGGAAAACTAATTCCAGCTGGAACAGGCATGAACATATACAGAAATACTCATATAAGCACAGAGAAAAATGAAACAGCTGCAGAAGAAAAACTAGGATAATGTGAAATTTTATTAAGAGACTACCAAAAAGTAGTCTCTTTTTATTGTATAGGAAAAATCGCACCTTTTATGGAGCACAAAGTGCTCCGCTACGAATTATATTGCAAACGTTGTAGCGGAGAACAAGCGAAGCGCGTTCTCCATAAAGTGGCGAAACCACCTATGTTCTTGTATAGCAAATATCATACCTAAAGCTAAAACGTGAGACAGTGGGGACATGCCTTCGCCAAAGGCGAAGACTGTCCCCATGTCTCACGCTTGTTTTCGATTTCCCTAAGGAGAAGCCTAAAAAACCACCATAATGTTACAAAAAAGTTATAAAAATGTCATATTTAGAAATAATTCTCAAAGTATTAATTTCCGTAGCGTAAAACAAAAGCATAACTTTTCCATGGTAAAAAGTTCTATTGACTTTGAAAAAAAAAGATATAATAATTAAATAAGAAAGATTTAATAAAAAAACGAAAAGGGGAAGAAAATGAAAAGAATGAAGAACCTTATTAGGAAAAATGAAGGAGTAAGTTTAATATCTCTATCAATAACATTAGTAATCATGATACTAATTATTGGTACTGTGACGTTTAATGTTGGTAGAATTGGTGAATCACAAAAAGTAGACAGCTTATACAATGGCTTGACACTATTAAGTGAAAAAGTTAATTTGTATTATATAAAGTATGGAAAACTACCTATTAAACAAGTATATTCAGACCCATTAAACTTGCCAGAGGGAACAATTAACCCAAATGATGGTGGAGAATACTATGTTCTTGACATTAGTGCATTAGATAATGTTTCTAATGTCGATGAAGATAACGTTTATATAATAAATGAAAATTCTCATACTATTTATGCTTTACAAGGAGAAGATATTGGAGACGAAACCGTAAACAGATTGCCAGAAGAGTATGCAAAAATAAGTGATGAAATAAAACTTAGCTATGAGCTTAAAGCTATAGAAGACAGAATAATAATATATGCTAATATAGAAGAGGCAATAGAAGGACTAAAGTCTGTAAAGTTTGACTCCAATGAAGAGAAAAGTTATGAGCCAAACACAAAATTTGCAAGTGAGATTTTTGAAGCACTAGATAGTGGAAAACATCATATACGAGTAGTTGCAAATGATAATAGAGTAAAAGAATTTGAAATAAATATAATAGGATATACAGTAACTTATAACACCAACGGTGGAACAGGTGAAATGAATGACACGAGTTTCATAAGTGGAATAGGAAAGAGACTTGAAGAAAATGTATACACAAGAACAGGTTATACTTTTTCAAACTGGAACACTGAATCAGATGGAACTGGAAGAAGTTTCAACAATACAGAATATGTAAAAGATTTAACAGAGGAAGAAGATGGGGAAGTAACATTATATGCACAATGGAATCCAAATCAATATGAAGTTAGCTTGAATAACGAGGGGGCAGCAAGTGCAGGCACAACTACAATATATGAAAGATATGATACAGGGTATTTTTTAGATGCAGAAGAAACAGAGCAAATGACTACTACAGGCAATATTATAACAGTGCCAAGTAAAAGAGGATATACATTTGCAGGTTACTATACAAGCCAAAATGGCGAAGGAACACAGTATATTGATGGAAACGGAAACTTAACAACTTCTGCAAATACAGGAAATTTCAGCGAAAATGGTGTATTATATGCAAAATGGAATATAAATACTTATACAGTAACATATAATTATGCAACAAATGGTGGATCTTCAGCTACAAAAGAAACTGCACGTGTAAATTACACTTCAAGCATAGACTTAGCACCAACAGCAACAAAAAGTGGTTGGACATTTGTTGGATGGAATACAGATCAAACAGCAACAACACCTCTTACATCATTAACTATGGATATCTCTGATGTAACACTATATGCTATATATAGTAAAACATTAACAGCTACATTATATACATATAACAATCAATCAACAACAAAATCAGCTACAATTTACAACACAGAAACAAGTGCAAGTATAAATCTAGGAACAACGTCTTTAAGTGGGTATACATTTAGAGGCTGGAGCACAAGCAATAGTGCAGATGCTACAATAAGTGTAGTAGCAAATGGAAATGCAAGTATAGCTTCTAATACTACGTATTATGCATCATATACATACACAATAACAAACACATATTATGCATATTATGGTTCATATACAAGCAAAACAGCGACAGCAACAGGATATATGAATTATACAGGTTCAAAAGTGGGAGGAAAACCAACAGCACCAAGTGTAAGTAATCCAAGTGGATGGAGCGGAAGAGGCTGGAGCACAAGTAACGGAGCAAACGCAAGTGTAGCAACCCCAGGAATTGTTACAGGAAATACAACGTATTACTACTCATGGAGCAAGTCGGTAACAGCAACATTAAAAATTTATAATAATGCGTCAGGAGGAACAAAAACAGGAACAGCATACTTAAACTATAAAGGAGATACAACAAATGCAAGTATAGCACTTGGAACAACGTCTTTAAGTGGATACTCATTTAGAGGATGGAGTACAGGCACAGGAGCAACATCAGGTGTAGTATCAAATAATACAGCTAGCATAAATACAAATACAACATTCTATGCATCATACAGTTACACAGTAACAATTAAATATAGTGGAAATAGTAGTACAAGTGGTTCTACACCAAGCAATAGCACTGGAACAGCTTATATGAATTACACAGGATCAAAATCAGGGGCAAGTATAAAATTAGCTGCAAACCCATTCTCTAGAACCGGATATACATACGGTGGATGGAATACAGCTACAGCAGGTAATGGAACAAACTATTCTGCGAACACGTCATATACACTTAGCGCAAATGCAACATTATACGCAAAGTGGACAGGAATTACGTATTATATAAAATTCAATGGAAATGGTAATACTGGTGGTTCTACAGCTCAAATGACTATGACATATGGAACAGCAAAAAATCTAACATCAAATGGTTTTTCTAAATCTGGTTACTCTTGGAATTGTTGGAGGACATCTTCAAGCAGTTCTAGTGGAACGAAATATACTAATGGACAGAGTGTAAACAACTTAACTACGACAAATGGCGCTACTGTTAACCTTTATGCAATATGGTATTGCTCAGGCGGAACAAGTAGTAATTGTACAGGTCCGTTTAATAAGTGTAACTATTGTGGAGGGTCCTATAATATGAGCAGTTTCATTTCGAATTCAGGTACATTTATATATTGTACTACATGCCTTTTAAAATCGACGAATTCAAAAACTTGTCCAAGCGGGCACTCTACTCTAACGTGGAATGGTTCGCAAGTCGGCTATGGAGCAGTAACGATGTATAAAACTAGTACTTGTTGTGGTAGAGTATGTGTTATAGGTGGTGGTGGCTGGGCATCTGTTACGTACGGATCGAATGGGTCTATGAGTGGCAGTGCCTGTGTACACGCTAAAACTTCATCTCACACATATACAAAAGCATGTGCACATGGCAAGACATCAGCACATTATTCAACATAGAATAAATTTGAGGATAACACTAATCGGTGTTGTCCTCTTTTGAATTTGAGGACATTTCTGGGATTACTGTTGTAAAATATGTTTTATTCAACTTATGTAAGAACATACATAGAAAGAGATGTAAGAAGTTTAACGCAAGTAGGCGATACATTAAGCTTTCTAAAATTTATGACAGCATTAGCTAGTAGAATAGGGCAGTTACTAAACTTAAATAGTATAGCAAGTGAAGTAGGAATAAGTGTTCCAACAGCACAGAGATGGCTTTCAATTCTAGTCACATCAAATATAGTATATATTCTTGAGCCTTATTATAATAATATTATGAAAAGAGCTGTGAAAACACCAAAAGTATATTTTTTAGATACAGGACTTGCTGCATACTTAACAAAATGGTCAACCCCTGAAGTCCTTGAAAAAAGTGCAATGTCAGGAAGCTTTTTTGAAAATTTTATTATAGTTGAAATCATAAAGAGTTATTATAATTGTGGGGAATTAAGACCGCCTCTATATTTTTATAGAGATAAAGAGCAAAAGGAAATAGACTTAATTATCGAACAAAACGGAAAATTATATCCTATGGAAATAAAAAAGACAGCAAATCCGACAAAAGAAATGGTACAAAATTTCAGTGTGCTTAGCAAATCAAAAGAGGTTGGAGAAGGTGCTGTTATATGTATGTATGATAATCTAATTAATCTTGATGAAAAAAACAGAGTAATACCATACAGGTATTTATGAAACATTTTTGGCGATTACAATCGTTTCAGGAAAGAGGCAAGAGAGCAAGTAATTAAATGGAGACAATGGGGATGGACTCTTTGCCTCACAACATAAAAGAACAAGTTTATTTATTGAACTTGTTCTTTTTGTGTCTGCTTATATGTTTTTTAGCTCTTCTTCGATTAATCCCGTGGCTTTAGCGATTATTTGGTTATCAATTCCCATTTCTTTCATTTTCTTAGCAATCTGCAATTGACCGCTTTTTTATACCGTTTTTCCATACCGCTTTTCTATGCCGCTCTGCCAGTCCTGCTCTTCTAGCTTTCCTTTTTTCATCATTTATCATATCATTGTAATCCCATCTTGCCCAGTCTTGTGCCTCTAATATTGCTACTAGCTCCTTATCTGCATTTATCTCATCTAGTTTTCTTCTGGCTTCTGCTATTTCTTCGTCTGTCTTTGCCATGTTCTCCACCTCCATACCATACGGATTTTTTAAGAAATTTACCCATTTTATTATTGCCTCTTTGTCATACTCTTTTTGAACTTTTGATACTTCTATTATATTTAATTCTAATACGTCTGTCAATACTTTTTCTCCAAATTCAGTTTCTTTTATTTGCCATTTAGTATGTATTCCATATTCTTTTAATTCACTAAATTCAAAATCTACAAATGCTATTACTATACATTTTTTCAATGTTGAATAATCATTCCCCTTTTCCATTGTTTTTACATACATCCTCGCCCAGTATAGTAGTATTCTTTTTAGAAAGTTATCCCTATCTGCCGTTTGCATCTCTATATCTAGCTGAACTCCATCATCTATTTCTGCTCGTATGTCTACTATGCCTGTCTTGTCGTCTCTTTGCTGTCCTAATAGATGTTTATTCTTATCTAATTCAATTCTTTTGATTTTTTGTCCTAATATATCTTCTACTAATGCTTTAGTAATATTAGCATTTTTTACTTCTCCAAATAGTATTTGAAATACTCTGTCATCCATTGGAGAATACTTTGCTTTTAATCTCGTCATACTGTGTTACCTCTTTCTTAAAATATTTGCAATATTCTACCTTGCATGCAAAGTAACCTCCTTTCCCATGAATTTTACTAATCAAATTTTTGGAAATTGCGTTTTCAAGAACTAATTTCACTTTGAATTTAAAAATGTTTTGATTTTAAATCTTTTAGATAAATATAAATTAAAACCATGCAAGATAGAATCATGCATGCAAATACTATACTATAAAATATTCTACATTTCAACCTTTTTTCATCGACATAAAGCGACAATACGAAGATAAAGTAAATGAGGACAACACCGATTAGTGTTATCCTCAAATTTATTCTATGTCGAATAATGTGCTGATGTCTTGCCATGTGCACATGCATTTGCGCTAAGTATAAGCAAGTATATATTTCCTATTCAGTCTGCTCAACTTGCTCAGATTGTTGTATTATCATAGATTCTTGTGTTCTTATTTCAAAATTTATATCATAAGCATTTATAAAATCATCAACTAATCCTTGAATGCTAGAATTTAGTGTCGCAGTTGCTCCATTTGCCAATGGATCTATTATTCCAGGTATACTGTCTATAACTTCATGGTTCCCATTTATAAATGTTATAGTAAAGTAAGTAAAATCAGTAGTGTCTTTTCCAGAAATATTTGTTACATTAGCTGTTACAGTTACTTCTTGACCAACCTGTGTTAAATTTATTTGAGAAATCTTAAATCCACCTACTTCTTTTTCAATGCCAAGAAGTGGACTTACATTTGCCTTAGTGTTTTCATCAATAATTTCATAAAAAATTTTTTCTTTTGAATTATCTATAAATTGCATTGATATATAAAAACACATTGATAAAACAGCTGTAAATATAATAATACCTGCAAAAATTATTTTCTTCCACATATATTATATTACCTCCTTCTGCTAAATTATACAATATATAAATAAAAAGTGTCAAGAAAATATAATTAAGTTTTAAAGACTTGTATAATCCATAATAGAATTTGCTATGTAACATACATCTTTTTCAATATCTGTTACTGCATAAACTGAAAAATTCTTGACATATCTACTCTTTCGCGGTACAATATACTTGTTAAAAAAGGAGGATTTTATGCCTAATAAAAAAACAAAGGTAATAGATAATCTATTATCAAGAACAAAAATATATCTAATTATTATTGCTATACTTTTAGTTGTAATTTGCATATACGACCAAAAATTAATATTACCAGGTATAGCTTTATATTTGATAATTATATTTTATTCATATCAAGTTAATAAAAAAAGAAAAGCAGAAATATCAGACCATATACATGAGCTTATGGGAGATGTGGACAGTGCTGCAAAAAATACTCTCATAAATTCACCATTTCCATTAGTTATTATGGAGACAGATGGAAACATTATATGGAGAAGTTCAAAGTTTGTAGACGAATTTGCATCTGCTGAGATTAATACTTCTTTAGATGAAATTACTAGAGAAGTGAAGCAAGAAATTATTAATTTTAATGGAAAAAAACAAAGTATAATGAAGCAAGTTAAGATTGGGAAAAAAACATATAAGGTACTTGGAGAATATGTAAAAAGTAAAAAAGGAAAAAACGATGAATACATGATGACTCTTTACTTCATAGATAATACCGAAAATATTGAATTATATACAAAATATATAAATTCGCAAACTTGCATTGGAATTATTGTAATAGATAATTATGAAGAAATAATGCAGAGAATTACAGCAGAAGAAAGACCGCAGATTATTGCAAGCTTAGAAAAAACGATATATAACTGGGCTGCACTTGCTAATGGGCTTATAATAAAAACAGAGCGAGATACTTTTGTTTATGTATTTGAAAAACGTTACCTAGAGCAAATTGAAAGTACAAAATTCACAATTTTAGATACAATAAAGGAAATAAATACTGATGGAAAGCAACAATTAACAGTAAGTATAGCTATTTCAGAAGAAGGAGAAAACAATTATGAAAAATATAAATCTGCAACAGCTGCTTTAGATATAGCATTAGGACGAGGCGGAGACCAAGCTGTTATTCGTGAAAATGGCAAATATGTATTCTTTGGAGGAAGAACACAAGAGGTAGAAAAAAGAACTAAAGTAAAGGCGAGAACCATTGCAGGAGCTTTAGAAGAGCTTATAAATGAAGCATCGAATGTTATAATCATGGGACACCAAAATGGAGATATAGATTCAATGGGGTCAAGTCTTGGAATATATAGATTTGCAAAAACACTTGGAAAAGAAGTAAATATTGTAAATGACAATACAAGTGAAGCATTAAGAAATTTTGTGGATGCTTTAAAGGAACAAGAAGAATATAGCGAAGCACTTATAGATAAGCAAACAGCTATTAGCAAAACAGGTAAAGACACGGTTTTGGTTGTATGCGACACACACAAAAAAACATATGTAGAAGCACCGGAACTGCTAGAGTTAACACAAAAAATAGTAGTTATTGATCACCATAGAAAAAGCACAGAGTTTATTGAAAACCCTACATTAATATTTCACGAAGTATATGCATCTTCTGCAGCGGAGCTTGTAATTGAAATTTTGCAGTATTCAAGTAAGGAGATTAAATTAACTGAGATAGAAACAGAAGCCTTATATGGCGGAATAATGGTAGATACAAAGAACTTTACATTTAAAACAGGTGTTAGAACATTTGAGGCAGCTGCATACTTGCGTAAATGTGGAGTGGACATTATAAAAATAAAAAAATGGTTCCAAAGTGATCTAAACAGCTATAACGTTATTTCGGACATAGTAAGAAATGCAGAAATTGTTAATGATAGTATAGGAATTTCCGTATATGATGGACATGAAAAAGCTGCAAACTTAATATGTGCTAAAGCTGCTGATGAATTGCTTACAATAAATAATATAACTGCATCATTTGTGCTTGGTTACCAAGGGGAAAAAGTATGCATAAGTGGACGTTCAATAGGAGACATAAATGTTCAAATAATACTAGAAAAAATGGGTGGCGGAGGACATATAACTTTAGCTGGAGCCCAAGTAGAAGGCATGACACTTGAAGAGGCAAGACAAGAATTGATTATTAGAATAAACGAGTATTTTACTGAAATGATGTAACACATTGTGCTTACTATGTGGTGTTGCAAAATAAATAATATATAAAGGAGGCTCACACATGAAGGTAATCCTAAAAGCAGATATTAAAGGAGTAGGAAAAAAGGACGAGATAATCAATGCAAATGATGGATATGCAAGAAACTTTCTATTTCCAAAGAACTTAGCTGTAGAAGCAAACAATGAAAACTTGGCAAAATTAAAGTCAAAAAAAGATGGAGAATCTTATCACAAGGCACAAGATATGGAGCTTGCAAAAAAACAGGCAGAACAAATAGAAAAAATGACATTAAGTATAAAAGTAAAAGCCGGCGAAAATGGTAAAATTTTTGGTGGTGTTACTGCAAAAGAAATAGCAGATGGATTAAAAAGAGAGAAAAATATAGATGTAGATAAGAAAAAAATAGTTTTAAAAGAGACAATAAAAACATTAGGCAGATTTAGTGTAGAAATAAAACTTTATGAAGGTGTAACAGCAAAATTAACAGTAAATATTGTTGCAGAGTAATGCACATGAATAATACGAAATATAGTAATTTTTAGGTTAAACTGCGGACGCTTCACTGTTTTTTGTAGTCCAATTTTAGGCAGGCAAAACCTGCCTAAAATTGGTACAAAAAACACCTCGTTTAACCTGAAAATTCTATATTTCGTATATCATATCAAATTATTTTTGAGACTTCGAAGGGGGCAAAAAATGGAACTTGGTAAAATACCACCACATGATATAGAAGCAGAGCAAGCTGTTTTAGGTAGTATGCTAACTGATAAAGAAGCAGTTGTAGCTGCAATAGAAGTATTAAGAGAAGAGGACTTTTATAGGGAAGACAATAGAGCAATATATAGTGCAATACTTAGTTTATATGCAAAGCCGGAACCTATTGATATTATTACTGTAAAGGCTGAGCTTGTAGAAAACGGTAAATTTGAATCAATAGGTGGCTTGGAGTATTTGGCATCTCTTCCAGATAAAGTGCCAACAACAGCTAATGTGGATAGATATATAAAAATAGTGGAAGAAAAATCTATTTTAAGAAATCTGATTAGAGTGTCTAATGAGATAATAACCCTAGGTTATGGTGAAACAGAAGAAGTAGATGCTATAATGGATCAGGCTGAGAAGAAAATATTTGAAATAATGCAGAAAAAGAATCAAAAGGGGTATACTCCTATAAAAGACGTGCTAATAGATACTTTCGCAGAAATTGAAAGACTTTATAACCAAAAGGACCATATAACAGGTGTACCAACAGGTTTTACAGATTTAGATCAAATTACTTCTGGTTTGCACGAATCAGATCTGATTCTAATTGCTGCACGTCCTGCAATGGGTAAATCAGCATTTGCTTTAAATATTGCATCAAATGCTGCAATAAAAAATGGAACGCCGGTAGTCGTTTTTGGCCTAGAAATGTCTAAGGAGCAAATGGTAAGTCGTATGTTATGTAGTGAAGCTATGGTAGACAGCCAAAAAGTAAGAACTGGTAAAATAGAGGAGGCAGACTGGACAAAGCTTGCAACAGCCTTAGGCCCATTATCAGAAGCTCCAATATATATAGATGACACACCAGGCATTTCGATAATGGAAATAAGAGCCAAATGCAGAAAATTGAAGCTGGAAAAAAACATTGGCTTAGTTGTAATTGACTACTTGCAACTAATTCAAGGAACTGGTAGAAAAGGAGCAAGCCGTGAGCAAGAAATTTCAGAGATAAGCCGTTCACTAAAAATTCTCGCAAAAGAGCTAAATATCCCAGTTGTAGCTTTATCACAATTATCAAGAGCGGCAGAGCAAAGGCAAGACCATAGACCAATGCTATCAGATTTAAGAGAATCTGGAGCTATAGAACAAGATGCTGATATTGTAATGTTTTTATATAGAGATGATTACTATAATCCAGATTCAGAAAAGAAAAACGTAGCTGAAGTAATTATTGCAAAGCACAGAAGTGGCTCAACAGGAACGGTAGAGCTATTATGGCTAAATAATTACACTAAATTTGCAAACATAGAAAAATATAGAGAATAATTATGAGACAAGGAGACACGCCTTGCTTTGCAAGGAATGTCCCCATTGTATCTTCGAGGAAAGTTAGATGTTAATTGAAAAAATTGAAAATAATATAATAAAAAACAAACTAATAGAATCGGGCGACAGCATCGTTGTCGGCGTATCTGGTGGACCCGATTCTATTTGCCTTTTACATGCTTTAGAGCAAATTAAAAATAGGGGCCTAGATTTTAGAATAACAGTAGCACATATAAACCACATGATAAGAGTAAATGCAATTTTGGATGAGGAATACGTGGAAAACTACTGCCAAAAACATGCAATTCCTGTATTTATAAAAAGGGTTGAAGTAGAAAAATTTGCAAGGCAAAATAAAATAGGCACAGAAGAAGCGGGAAGAAAAGTAAGATACGATTTCTTTGAAGAAGTTAAAGAAAAAGTAGGTGCAAATAAAATTGCAACAGCACACAATAGCAATGATAATGCAGAAACAATAATCTTAAACATCTTAAGAGGATGCGGGCTAGATGGATTAAAGGGAATAGAACGCAAAAATGGAATATTTATTAGGCCACTAATAGACATAGAAAGAAGAGAAATTGAAGCTTACTGCGGTGAGAATAATCTAAATCCGAGAATTGACGAAACAAATAGTGAGCTAATTTATCAAAGAAATAAAGTAAGGAATATTATGATTCCGTATGTAGAAAAAGAATTTAATGAAAATTTTGTGGGAACTTTAAATAGATTGTCACGGAATAGTAAAAGAAGAAGCGGATTATATGGAAAAAAAGACAAGTCAGCAGTATTTAGGCATAGTAAAGCTAGAAGAGGAAGGTAAAGTAGTATTAGACTTAAATGGGTTTTGCACCTTAGAAAATGTAATAAAAAAAAGAATTATACGATATACTATTAATAAGGTCCTTGGTAACATACAAGGAATTGGAGCTGTCCATATTGAAGATATAATTAAGATGTGTGATAAAAATGTAGGGGGAAAATATTTAACTCCAAATAAAAAAATCAAGGTAAGTGTGAATAATAAAAAAATTTTTTTTGAGGCAATTTAAGCTTCCGTAAGGCATTTTTTTTGACATAAAATTGTAATATTTTTTTTATTGATTTTGTGCAAAATTTATGGTATGTATAATGTAACAATCGTTTTATGGGGAGGATATAACATTGAAAAGTAGTTTAAAAACATTAGCAATGTGGCTAATTATAGGAGTAATTTTTGTTGTTTTAGTCACGAGTATTTTAGACAATTCAGATAACAAGATGACATACTCAGATTTAATTACAAGAATTGAAAATGGAGAGGTTGAAAAAATTGAAATAGAGGCAAACGGAAAAGAGGCTTATGTTACAACAAAAAATAGCAGTTCGCAAAAGAAGGTAAATATACCAAGTAAAGATAGTTTTATGGAGTATGTACAAGATAGACTTTCAAATAGCGAAATTGCATTAAATGAGAAATCAGAATCAATATTTATAACAATACTTAGTCTTCTCTCACCATTTGGTTTTGTTATTATTATGCTAGTATTTTTCTTCTTACTTATGAACCAAGGACAGGGTGGTAATAAAACCATGTCATTTGGCAAAAGCAAAGCAAGAATGATGACTCCAGCAGATAGAAATAAAATTACATTTGATGATGTTGCTGGTGTAGATGAAGAGAAAGAAGAATTAGAAGAAATTGTAGAGTTCTTGAAAGCACCAAAGAAATTTACTGATATGGGTGCGAGAATTCCAAAAGGAGTTCTACTTGTAGGCCAGCCTGGTACAGGTAAAACCTTACTTGCTAAAGCAGTAGCAGGAGAAGCAGGGGTTCCATTCTTTATTATAAGTGGATCGGATTTCGTAGAAATGTTCGTAGGTGTAGGTGCGTCTCGTGTAAGAGACTTGTTTGAACAGGCTAAAAAAAGTGCACCATGTATAATTTTCATAGATGAAATTGATGCAGTAGGTCGCCAAAGAGGAGCAGGACTTGGTGGAGGACACGATGAAAGAGAGCAAACCTTAAATCAATTGTTGGTTGAGATGGATGGCTTTGGAACAAACGAAGGTGTTATAGTTCTAGCAGCAACAAATAGACCAGATGTATTAGATAAAGCTCTTTTAAGGCCAGGAAGGTTTGATAGACAAATAGTAGTTCCATCACCAGATGTAAAGGCAAGAGAGCAAATATTAGAAGTGCACGCAAAAAAGAAAAAATTGGCAGATGACGTAGATTTAAAAACAATTGCAAAAAACACATCAGGTTTTGCAGGAGCAGACCTTGAAAATGTACTAAATGAAGCAGCACTTTTAGCTGCAAGAAGAAACAAACAAGAGATAAGTATGCAAGAGATTGAAGATGCAATGGTAAAAGTTACAATGGGACCTGAAAAGAAAACTAGAGTAAGAAGCGAGAAAGAAAATAAATTAGTTGCATATCATGAAGCAGGCCATGCAATAGTAAGTAAATTTTTACCTACTCAAGACCAAGTGCATCAAATATCAATAGTTCCAAGAGGAATGGCGGGAGGATATACAATGTATCGTCCAACAGAGGATAAATCTTTCATGTCAAAAACAGAAATGGAAGAAAATATAGTATCACTTCTTGGAGGCAGAGTTGCAGAAGCTCTAATTTTAAATGATATATCAACAGGAGCTAGCAACGATATAGAAAGAGCTTCTAAAATTGCAAGAGAAATGGTAACGAAATATGGAATGAGTGAGCGTCTGGGAACTATAACATTTGGTTCAAACCAAGAAGAAGTATTTTTAGGAAGAGACTTTACACAGCAAAAGAACTTCAGCGAGGAAACAGCAGGGATAATTGATGAAGAAGTAAAGAAAATAATAGATAAAGCCTACAAAACAGCTGAATATATTTTAGGACAAAACATAGATAAACTTCACAAAGTTGCTGGAATATTACTAGAAAAGGAAAAAATAGACGGAGAAGAATTTGCAAGCATTTTTGAGGAATAAAAAAGAGAGCAAGAAAAAAGGGAGCAAAAAGGGGACACACTTTTTGCTCCCTTTTTTCGTTAAACTCTTGACAAGCCCTGCTTTATTGGTATATAATAAGCAAAGTTAAATCCCACAGGATGATATCGTAGACTTCGGAAGGAGGGGAAATTATGTCAGAGGTTAAAGTTAATAATGGAAATATAGAAGACGCTCTAAAAAGATTTAAAAGACAATGCGCAAGAAATGGCGTACTTCAAGAAGTTCGTAAAAGAGAACACTATGAAAAGCCTAGCGTAAAGAGAAAAAAGAAATCAGAGGCTGCAAGAAAAAGGAAATTCTAAATAGACAAAAATGGGAGAATTCTCTTTTAAAAAAGGACAGGTTTGAAAGCCTGTCTTTTTCCATTGCATAGGAAAAATCGCACTTTTGTTCAAGCATACTTGAATAATTTTACTCAGATGGTATATAATAACAAAAAAGAAAAGGAGACCAACTATGAAATTAGAAAGCAAAGAAATCATAAAGGGAATAAAGTTACATCCAATAAAAACAGATAAGTTCAAAACAGATTTATCTGCAATATTTATCACAGTCCCACTTGCAAAAGAAACTGTAACAGTTGATTGTGTAATTCCAGCAGTATTGCGTAGAGGAACTAAAAATTACAAAACACAAGAAGATATAAATAAGAAATTAGAAGAAATGTATGGAACAAGTTTTGATTGTGGAATTGAAAAATTCGGAGACAACCACGTAATAAAATTTTATGCAGAATCTATTAATACAAATTTTGCACCCAATAAGGAAAATTTATTACAAGAACAACTAAATATGTTATTTGAAATAGTATTTAATCCTTTGCTAGAAGATGGCAAATTTAAAGGAGAATATGTTCTAAGTGAGAAAGAAAACATAAGGCAGAAAATAAGAGCAAAGATAGACCAAAAAGAACAATATGCAGTAGATAAATGTATAGAAGCTATGTATAATGATAGTCCATACGCATTATATAAATATGGAAATGAAGAAGACCTAGATGAAATTAACCAAGACAATTTATATAAGAGATATCAAGACATAATGCAAAATGCAAAGATAGACATATACGTATCAGGAAATTTTGTTGAAGAAGAATTAGAAACATTTGTAAAACAACAATTAAACAAAATTGAACTAAAACCAAGAGAGCCAAAGTATATACAAAATAACGAACAAACCGAGAAAAAGGAAAAGACTGAGACAAAAACAATAGAAGAAAAACTAGATGTAGCACAAGGAAAATTAGTTTTAGGGCTAGACATAATGGAAAACAAGGAAAACGCAAGATTTGCTATTGGATTATATAATGTAATCCTAGGCGAAAGTGCCACATCAAAGTTGTTCCAAAATGTGAGAGAAAAGGCTAGTTTAGCATATACGGCAAGGTCAACATATATCAGGCAGAAAAATAATATATTTATAAAATGTGGAATAGAAATACCGAACTATGAAAAAGCAATAGACATAATAAAACAGCAGTTAGAAGATATGAAGCAAGGCAATTTTACGGATGAAGATATAGAAAACGCAAGGAAATTCATGATAAATGGAATAAATAGTGTAGAAGAAGAACAAGATACAGAAATAACATATTACATGGGCCAAGAACTATCTGGCTTAAACACAAGCCTAGAGCAATACCTAGAAGAGGTACAAAATGTTACAAGAGAGCAAATTGAAGATATTGCAAATAAAATACAAATAAACACAATTTTATTCTTGAAAAGTTAAAATAAATAAAATTAAATAAAAATATGTTCAAAAGCTCGGTCTACTTCGTCTTCGTAGAAATTGTATGCACCTTCTCGCAGCGCCCGCACGGACGGAACCGTGAGATTCCCTACTCGAATTTGCTTACAATTTCTAACTTCAGACTACGTTCCATTCGCTTTTTCACAATTTTTATTTAATTTTATTTAGTATATTAAAAAAGGAGAATTACAATGCAAATTATTGAAAATAATAAAATTAAAGAAAAGGTATATATAGAAAAACTAGAAAACGGAATGACATTTATGTGCATCCCAAAAAAACATACAAATAAAAAATACGTAATCTGGGGAACACATTACGGCTCAAATGACAATAAATTCATAGTGCCAGGAGAAACCGAAGTAACTGAAGTACCAAATGGAGTAGCGCATTTTCTAGAACACAAAATGTTTGAACAAGAAAACAAGCCAAACAGCTTAGACGTATTAACGGCTTTGGGGGTAGATGCAAATGCCTACACAACAAACGACCACACAGCATATCTATTTGAATGTACAAACAATTTTTACGAAGCACTAGACGAACTAATGGACTATTTCCAACACCCATACTTTACAGACGAAAACGTAGAAAAAGAAAAAGGAATAATAGACCAAGAAATTCGCATGTATGAAGATTATCCTGAAATGAGAGTATATATGAATGCTCTAGAAGATATGTATAAGGCACATCCAATAAGAAT
>CAMVIX010000018.1 GCA_947167695.1 uncultured Clostridiaceae bacterium | reverse complement strand
TCATCATCAGTCTCTTCTTCAAAATCCAGTTCTTTCATTTTTTCCTTACTCCTATAACTATAATTAAAAATAAAATTGCTATGACTATAACTAAACTAATAAAACCTAAAATAATTGGATTAATCGTTATCACATCTGAATTTTTAATGTTTTCATTTTTGTTAACTACATTTGATATTTGTACTTTTTTGTACTCTTCTAAATCAGTTGAAATTTCTGTTTTTTTAATTTTACTTTTAATTTCGTCTTTCATTTTTTCAATATTTGTTTTATTCTCATTTAGCATTTTTTTAGCCACATCACATTCCGATGCTCCATATATATATCTTAGTCCGCTTTCATCTCCAGCATTGTTAAAACGTACTACATATTTCCCATCTTCTAATTCACACTTGCCTACACAATGTGCGATAGTTGGTACTTTACTATAATTTGCAACAACTTCATTGTCAAATTTTCTATTTTCCTTTTTTATTTGCTCAATTCTTAATTTAACCGAATCTATTCTTTCTTGTTTTTCTTCTTGTGTCATGGTTTTATAGAAGTCATATTTTTCATCTATAATTTCTTGCATATATTTTTCCTCTTGATTAATTTTATCATTAGTTTCAATATATGCTATTGCAATTTCTTGCGCGTCATCTGTATAATATCCAGCTTGTACATCTGGATACTGCTCTGATGGATCATATAAAACAATTCTAATATATAAATCTACATTCATCATATTTATAAATTGTATTATTTCTTCTTCTGATATGTCTAATTTATTTCCATCTATATCAGAATTAACGTACACTCTTTTTATTCCAGGATTGTAATCAGTTAAAGGCGCTCCATTGGCTACTACAGTTCTTAAAATACTATATTCATCTCTTTTGGTAAGAACAAATAATTCTCGTGGTACTGTTACAGAATGTTCGGAATTAGTAGTATCTTTATTTACATATAAATCTTTGCCTTCTTCTGATTCATGGTAATCTATAGCCACCATTTTACCTACAGCCTTTTTGTGACTATCATATTCTCCATGGTTTTTAAAAACTTTTTCATCTTTAGTGTAATAATTACATATTAAACTTGCCAATGCGAAATTATCATTGTAATAAGTAAATACTGCATATGTGCTTTCAGATTCACTTGTTTTATATAATATGTTTTTATTGTTGGCATCAAGTATTAGACAATAGTCTACCAAACTACTAAGAGTATCGTTTATTGCGTCAGTTTTGTAATCAAATTCCCTTCCATATAACCAATTAGTTACTATTTTAGCAGCATAATTCCAACCATAATATTCTGTGCTACTATACTCTGGCAAATTTCCATCTATAAAATCCTTTGCATGTTCCAAAATATATTCATCTATTTCAGATAGATTTTCTGAATTGTCACCATACTTAATATTATGATATGTTTCTTTTTGAATAATAAACGAGCTTGTTAAATTATTTACTATAAAATCAAAATATTCTGTATTTACTGAATTGTTTTCAAAATTATACGCACCAGGCCATATTTTTTCAACAAGCGGTATATCATATTTTGATAATTTTACACTTATTTGAAAAAGCTTTACATTTTTCCCCTTTATTGAATCCATTGTATATTTAATAATTCTTGCATTTTGTAGGTTATTATCAGTTTTATAGCTAATTTCTATTTTTTTTGCTTCATTTGGTTGTATTTGAAAATAAAAAATATAATTATTTCCTTCTTTAGTAATTTTGCTTATTTCTAAACTATTAACGCTTATTTTTAATGAGTTGATTGTAAAATTATAATAATCATCCTCTAACTTTACGCTTGCTCTTTTTGTTAATAACATATCTGATGTATTAGTAAATAATTGTGTGCTTTTTATTTCGGATGTCTCTTCATTTATTTCTTCTGTAATTTGTGTTATTTCTATATTATCATAAGAGTCTAAAATGACAGGCTCTCCAATAAAGACAGTTGAACCAGTTGTTGCATCTACTTTGCTCACACAAAATAACCAAATTATAAATAATATTGCTAATGTAATTTTAACATAATTTTTCATTTGCATTCCCCTTCCTATTTTAAATATTATATCATTTCGCATTATTTAGTCAATGTTTTTTGAATGAAACGTTTGGGACGGTTCTAAACGTTTCATTTTTTTTATTTTGGTCGACAAGTTTCTGCAAATTTCACATAAAAAAGGTAATATAATAAAAAAAATTTATTTCATGGAGACAGATTTATGCCAAGAATTTCAAGAAAATCTATAGAAACGCCTTTTTTACATATTATGACACAGGGTATAGAAAAAAGGTATATTTTTAATAATCCAAAGGATATAGCAATATATATCAACTTAATGTACAAATTTAAGAATGAATATGATATAAATATAGTATCATATTGCATAATGAATAACCATTCACATATGCTTCTGGAAATAAATAATTTAGATAAGTTGAGTAGCTATATGCATCGTCTTAATGGTACATATGGAGAGTACTATAATAAAAAATACAATAGAGTTGGCTATGTATTTAGAGATAGATACAAGTCAGAGGGAATATATGGTGAAAACCATTTTTATAATTGTATAAACTATATATATAATAATCCTGTAATAGCGGGCATTTGCAAAAAACCTGAAGATTACCCTTATTCTAATTATAGAAAAATAGAACTTGGAACTAATGAATTAGGAAATTTTATTGACATAGGTGAGGATAGAGACATACTATGTAAGAAAGTAATAAAAGATTTCTTAGTAAATAATAATGTAGAACTTGGAACATTAAAAAATGAAAAAGAAAGCTTAAGAAAAATTGTAAGAATTTTAAAAGATCAATATAACTTTCCATATAAAAAAATAGCAACAGAGTTAAAAATAGATAAAACATCAATATATAGAATTTATAATAGAAGATGAAACGTTTAGAACCGTCCCAAACGTTTCATTCATGAATTTTCATCTTTGTTCTAATAATTCTTTTATTTTATTTTCCATATCTTCTGGCTTATATGTTGGCGAATATCTTGCTACTACTTTTCCTTCTCTGTCTACCAAAAATTTTGTGAAATTCCATTTAATATCTCCATCTTTTTTTGTTGTTGTACTTATTTTTTCCACAGCTTTCATAGCCATTTTATTTTTTAGTCCATCGATAATATCTTCTTTTACTTCATTCTTTATATACGAATATAATGGTACTTCATTTTCTCCGTTTACATCTATTTTTGCAAATTGGTCAAATGATGTACTATACTTTAAAGTGCAAAATTCATGTATTTCATCGTCGCTTCCTGGTGCTTGGTTTCCAAATTGATTACATGGGAAATCCAAAATTTCTAGTCCTTTATCGTGATATTCCTTATAAAGTTTCTCTAATCCTTCATATTGTGGTGTAAATCCACATCCTGTTGCAGTATTAACAATTAGCAATACCTTTCCTTTAAATTCTGAAATAGATACATTTTCACCGTTTATGTTTTTTACTGAAAAATCATAAACTGACATAACATTCCTCCAATATAATTTTATATATTATTTACAACTTGAATGAATTATATCACACAAGTTATTTTGTTGTAAAGAACATAGGTTGCTTCGCCACTTTATGGAGAACGCGCTTCGCTTGTTCTCCGCTACAACGTTTGCAATATAATTCGTAGCGGAGCACTTTGTGCTCCATAAAAGGTGCGATTTTTCCTATACTAGAACATAGGTGAGCCAAAGGGGACACACCTCTTTTACGAGGCATGTCCCCGTTGTCTCATCCCTGCACTTGACATTTTATGTTAATCATAGTAAAATAATGTTGATGTACCCAAAATTTGGGTATAAATTTAATAAAGGGGGTTTTCAGTTATGAAGACTCGGTTTCTTGTTTTTTTGTTAGCTCTTTGTCTGTGTCTGGTTTCTTCTGCGTGCCTTGCTGAAGAGGCTGATAACAGCCTGCATTTTGACAGGTTTTACGTCTCCCTTCCAGCAATGGATATCAGAGAAGCTCCGGACAAACCTGGTGCAATCGACACATTGTATGCAGGCGACGAAGTTGAAGTCACAGGTACTGATGGTATTTGGGCAATGTTCAATTACGTAAAAAATGGTGAAGAAAGAACAGGTTGTACATGGGCTGGTGCAATTGCTCAGGGGATTCGCATTCATTTGTTGGAAGATGAATTTGTTTTCCACAAGCCAGTATATGACCGTGAAGACCTCGGACTCATTTCAAGCTGGCGTGAACCCACAGATCCAGACCTTCTCATTCTTTGGGAAGAAACAGCTGAAGATGGACAAGAATGGCTTTTCGTTTTGTCTCTTGAAGACTGCCGTGCTGGATATATGAGAGCAGATGCAAAATATGAAATCGTAGAATAACCCCAAAAAGGGAGTGCTATTAAATAATAGCACTCCTCTTGTTTTAATTTTCATTTGCTGCAACTTCAATTTCAAGTAATTTTGTTTTAAGTTCTCCTTCAATTTTTTGAAGCTCTTCTTCTGCTTCAGCTCTTTTTGCTCTTCCTTCTGCATGAATTTGAAGCATTGTATCTAATGTATCTATTATATCTTTGTTTGTTTTTTGAAGTGTTTCTACGTCTACAACAGCTCTTTCAGATTCTTTCGCTACCTCTATAGTTCCTTGTTTTAAGAGCTCACTATTTTTCTTTAACATTTCATTTGTAATATCTGTTACTTGCTTTTGCGCACCTAATGCATTTTTAGCATTTGTTAGCCCAAGCGCAATTACTATTTGGTTTTTCCAAAGTGGAATTGTATTTATTATTGAGCTTTGTATTTTTTCCACTAATTCGCTATCATTATTTTGAATTAAACGAATTTGAGGAGCCATTTGAATTGATATAATTCTTGTTGTTTTTAAATCATAAATTTTCTTTTCAAACCTATTTATCATATTAGACATATCATTTACTGCTTGCACATCAGTTTGTTCTCCACTTTCTTCTGCCTTTTTTTGCATTTCTGGAAGTGTTACAGTTTTTAATTCTTCAAGCTTTTTTTCACCTGCAATGATATATAGAGACAATTCCTTGAAATAATCAAGATTCTTTTGATACATAGTGTCGAATATTGCAATATCCTTCATCATTTGAAGCTTATGTCCTTCTAATTGTTTTTCAATTTTATCAATATTGTTTTCTACTTTGTCATATTTTGCAACCAGCTTTTCTATTTGCTTTTTAGCATTATTAAATATTCCAAGTAGTCCCTTTTTATCTTCCTTTGGAATATCACCATCAAAATCTTTTATTTGGACTACTAAATCAGTAAGTAAGCCACCTACTTCTCCTGTAGATTTTGTTTTTACATTGTCTAGCACGCTGTCTGAAAATTTTGATATTTTTGTTTGTGCTCCTACGCCATATTGTAGAATTTGGTTTGTATCCTTAATATCTAATTTTGATAAGAATACATCAATTGCTTCCTTTTCTGCATCAGATAATGCATCATAATTTAAGGATTTTTCTACTTCTGCCTCGTCTACTTTTCTGTTTTCGGTTAATCCTTTCTCGATACTTGTAGTATCTAAATCTGGTTTTACTGTAAGTTCTAACTCACTCATTTTAAACTCCTTCCGGTGAGAAAAGGGGACGGTTCTCTTTTCTCACAATTAACTATTATTTTAAATACATTTTTAATTTTTAGTGAGAAAAGAGAACCGTCCCCTTTTCTCATTTTTATTGCCCCAAATGCTCAATCAATCTCTCATATATATTCATTTTCAAGCTTGAAACTGTACTTGTGATTTGTTGTGGAATTCCACTTACATTTACCTGAGAAACATCATAACTTCCACCTGTAATACCAGTTCTAAATCCGTATTTTGACCAAGCTATTTGCTGAATATCTCTGTCATTAAATACCTTTAAATATTCATTTCCTTTCTCGTCAAATGTTGCTATACAGTGTGAATTCCAAATTGTAGGTGTTGGGTATAGTATACGAAATTTGTCCTTTACTGCTGCCCATCCATCTGGATTTGAGTTTGCAAATTCTATAATAGATTTTTCATAATCTACTATCATTGGCAAGCTTCCCATACCAGTTCTTAAATACATTTCGAAGTTGTCTGCTGGTGTATTATTCATATGACCTGACTTTTCATATATTTCTTTTAGCTTTGGAAGATTTGCTTCTAACTTTTCCTCCGTTACATTTCCTTCGCATAATATTGAAAGAAGGAGTCCATAATATGTAGCTCCTGGTGATGATGTAACAGGATCCGTTGCCTCAACATTTATACTTCCATATATCTCTGGCAATCCAATTTCACTCCATTTTTTTCCTTCTATAATGTACGATAAAAGCTTGTTCATATCTGTAATGTAATATACGCCATCCTTTTGGGTTACAATTTTCTCTTTAATTAAAGCATCTACTACTGTGTCCCAGCTGTATATTACTATTGGGGTGTTTAATGTTAAGCTTCCATCTAGAACTCTACTTCTTGCAGCTTCGCCTTTACTTGCATCTGGACTTAATTTATAGTAATCATAAAACCTTTGGTCTGATGGAAACATTGCATCATATTTTGAGCCATCTTCTCTAACTAAAGGATTCTTTATTATCTTTCCATTGCTCCAGCTGTCATATATAACATTTAGATTATAGTTCTTTTGTATTATTTTTACAACATCTTCATCAGCAAGGAAATCTTCTTTTCCACCACCTACTGCTACTGTAACAGGTGTTAATTTAGATAAGTCAATTCCTCCTGTCTTCTTGTCGTTCCATAGTTTAATGCCTACGATTATAGCAACTAGAATAAGCAAAATAGCAATTCCTATAATAACATCTTTCTTTTTCATCTTACTCTCCCTTCTTTATATCAAAATCTTTTTCTTCCATATATCCATCAATTTTAAGCATTTGTTCAAATACTTTTATTTCCGCATCTGTGTCTACCATATCTGATTGATAAAGAGCACTAAGAAGTTTTTCAAATGCTATCTTTGTAGTATCCATTTTTTCTTCTATTGAATTCATAAATTTCATACTTTCTTTTGTTGTAAGCCCTTGATTTTCTATTTCATCATACCTTTGTATTATGCTTAACGTAGCTGGTAAATAGTAATTTAAAAAATTGTTTGCTTGTTTCATTTTTTCAGGCTTTTTAGATAAAGTATCTAGAATCTTATCTGATGTATCACATATGTCTCTTATATTTTTTATAAGTTCTGGTTTTTCTAACTGCCTAGATAAATCTTTTAGTTTGCCTACATTATCCTTGGCTTGTTTTAGTATTTCATAAGTATTACCAGTATTATGTGACAAATCAAGTTTAGTAGATTTGTCTTTCCCAAAAATAAGCATTCCTGCTCCAAATGCAGCACCTGCCATAAGTCCTGCACCCCAAATCGGAACATTTAACGCTAAGTAAGGAACAGCGAAAAAGCTTCCACCTAATATTGCTGATACAATATAACCTTTTTTCATTTTTCCTCCAAAATTTAACTAATTAAATCCTCTAACTTTCTTAAAAGCCTCAAGTAAATTTGTTCTTCCATCAAATACTGTTGCATTTGTAAGCTCTGCAATATCTTCTAATTGGCTACTATCTGCATCTCCAAATAGGATTCCAAATATTGGTATATCTTTTCTTACTTGATTGTATTTTGTCCTTAAATTGCCAAATCTTCCGTAGTTTGACTGTCCATCTGTCATTATAATTATTGACAAATTATATTTGTTTTGGTCTTCCTTGTCCAAAATATCCAATGCTTTAATGCTACAGTCATATATATTTGTAGAGCCACCTGCTTCTAAATAATTAATGTTATTTAGAAGTTCTGTTGTGTCAGTTCCGCTGTTTGTTTGCCATACAGCGATATTATCCTTGTTAAATGGAATTACTGTTATTTTATCATCTTTTGAAAATTGTAGCAAATTTTTTCCGGCTTCCTCTTCATCTAAAATATATTGCATTGCATTACGAAGTTGTGTAATTCCAGTACCATACATACTTCCTGAATAGTCTAGGCAAAATACTGCATGTATTGGCTTTCTAAGTTCTGTTTGGTACAATCCTAATGCTTTTATTATTACATCTGTTGCAGGATATTTTACTGTTGTTAAATATTTAGTAGTATCTATTCCCCAATTTGGATTAAATATTGTTTTGTCTACATTGACATTTGTCCCACCATACCATACTCTTCTTCCAGTTTTACCAAGTTTTTCTTGGCCTTCAGAGCTTAATAAATAACTTTGTATTTTTTCAAATGTTGCAAGTTTTCCTTTATCTTTGTGGTCTATGTATGCAAATGGTGCATCTGATATTGATACTCCGTCTTTTGCATAAACTATATAAAGTGGCTCTTTGCCTCTCTTCTCAAGCTTTTTATTTATATTTATAATTGATGCCTCATATGTAACTACTGCATCATAGTTTCCATTTAAAAATAATTCTTCTAAAAACTCCTCTGTACCTGATGAACGTCCGACCCCTGAAAATAGAGATGTAAGTGATGCTTTTAAACTATCCTTTTCAATATCTTCTTGCCTTAATATCTCTGGGTTTCCTGCGAGGGTAGTTAAAAAGCCTAAATATGCAGTTGCTCCGGTATTTGTTTGTGTTACTGCTGGCATATTAAATTTAAGTTTTCCCGCTTCTATTGCATTTACAATATCTTTTGTATATACATCTTTTCCTACGAATCCAAGCGATTCAGCTTTTGATTTTGTGATTCCAAACACTACAGGATTTATACTTGTAGACTTTGAATTTTTTATGCTTACTTTACTGCTATCTAGCATATACAGCCAAATTGAATTAGAAGTCCAAACAGCATCGTAATTTTCACCTGAATTTAGTTTATCCATTATTTCAATTGTTCCTGCATAATCTATAGATACTGTAAGGTCATTTGCTCTGGCATAATCTAAAATCACGCTTTCTAAATCCCTATTTTCCGTACTAGCTATTATCTTAAGTGGGCTATTTCCTAAAAAAACTTCATCGAATTCTTGCTTTATTGTGTCTCCTATTCCGCTTATCAAGATATAGCCTATAATAACTGCGGCTAGTATAATCCATGCAGTTTTATTAGTCTTTTTTTCCAATTCTTTCACTCCCCCTTTTGATATATATATTTTACTTTATAATTTTAAAAATGACAATACCTTTCGTGACATATTTATTTAAATATGTTACATAATATTTATATGTTAGCCTTGACAAACTTTTGATATCGTTGTATAATGTTAGCCGTAGTTAACTTTTATAAAGAGGGATTAATATGATATCTAAATCTCAAGAGGAATATTTGAAAACTATCTATGTTTTAAAAAAGCAATTTGGTATGGTCAGAGTCACAGATATTGCCAATAAAATGCATTGTTCTAAGCCAAGTGTAAACAAGGCACTGCATAGTTTAAAGGACAATCGGGCTTGTGGATTATCAAGCCTATGGTACTATTGAGCTTACCCAAGATGGTGAAAATCTGTCTAAAAAAATTTTAGAAGCTTACGATATAGTATATTTGTTTTTAAAAGATGTACTTAATATAGATTCCGTAAAAGCAAAAGATGAAGCAGAAAAAATTAAGCAAAGTATGTCTGATGATACTTTAAATGAACTGGCAAAATATGTGCACAAAGAGCTTGATTTAGGTAGTCTTAATTGTGCTTATAATATAAATAACGAACTTTGCAGGTCTTGCGTTAAAAGAGAAAAAGTAAGAAGTTTTAATTAAATATGCTAATAGTTTCCGCTCCCAGGGAGTGTAATAATAAATAGAAAGGATTTACTATGAAAACTGAATTATTAAACATTAACAATTTACATGTCTCAGCAGGAGACAAAATTATTTTAAATGGAATCGACCTTAAAATAAACAAAGGCGAGATTCATGTTATTATGGGTCCAAATGGTTCTGGTAAAACAACTACGGCAAATGCTATTTTAAATAATCCTATGTATACAAAAACAGCAGGCTCTATTTTGTTTGAAGGAGAAGATATTACAAATTTAAAGACTGATGAAATTGCAAGAAAAGGCGTATTTATGTCTTTTCAATTACCAGAAGAAATTCCTGGCATTTCAGTTACAAATTTCTTGAAATATGCAAAATCTAAGACCACAAGCGAGCCTATAAAGATATTTAGCTTTAAAAATGAATTAAAAACATACATGGCAGAATTAAACATGAATCCAAATAATATGGAGAGAAGCTTAAATGTTGGTTTTTCTGGTGGTGAGAAAAAGAAAAATGAAATATTGCAAATGCTTGTACTAAATCCAAAACTAGCTATCCTAGACGAAACAGACTCTGGTTTAGACGTAGATGCAATTAATACAGTTTC
This sequence comes from uncultured Clostridiaceae bacterium, assembly GCA_947167695.1. Taxonomy (GTDB): domain Bacteria; phylum Bacillota; class Clostridia; order TANB77; family CAG-508; genus UMGS1754. Next base: position 8,890 of record CAMVIX010000018.1, on the reverse strand, counting down.
CAAAGGAATTCAAATGTATAAAAATGAAACTAATGCAGTTTTAATAATTACACATAATACAAAAATACTAAAAAGCTTAAATGTGGATTATGTCCATATTTTAGTAGATGGAAAAATAGTTAAAACTGGGTCGCAAGAACTCGCAAAAGAGATTGAAGAAAATGGATATAGTCAATTTAAAGTACAAAAATGAGCCAAAGGGGACACTCCTCTTCGAGCAGATATCCCCAGTTTGGCTCATAAGTTGCACTAGCGCGAGGGGAGTTCTATAAAAATATTTACTAACACGAAAGGATTTATAATGAAAACTCAAGTTGATGAAATTAACAGAAATATTTATGATTTTAAAAATGCTGATAACTATGAATACAAAATTAAAAAGGGATTGACTCCAGAAATTGTAGAAGATATTTCAAGACAAAAGCAAGATCCTGATTGGATGAGAGATTTTAGGCTTAAAGCATTAGAGGTATATAATAAATTGGAGCTTCCAACTTGGGGGCCTGATATTTCAGAACTAAATATGGACGAGATTGCAACATATGTAAAGCCCAAAACTACGCTAAGTAACTCTTGGGAAGATGTTCCTGATGATATTAAATCTACTTTTGATAAGCTTGGAATTCCAGAAGCTGAGAAAACTTCTCTTGCAGGTGTTGGAGCTCAATATGATTCTGAAGTTGTATATCATAGTATGAAGGAAGACCTTATAAAGCAAGGTGTAATTTATACTGATATGGAAACCGCTGTAAGAGAATACCCTGAAATTGTTAAAGAACATTTTATGAAATGTGTACCACTTAATGATCATAAATTCGCAGCACTCCATGGTGCTGTTTGGTCTGGTGGTTCTTTTGTATATGTTCCAAAGGGAGTAAAAGTAGATATACCTCTCCAATCCTATTTCAGGCTCAATTCACCAGAATCTGGTCAGTTTGAACATACTTTAATTATTGTAGAAGAAGAAGCAAGCCTACATTTTATAGAAGGATGTAGTGCACCTAAATATAACAAGGTAAATCTACACGCTGGTTGCGTTGAATTATATGTAAAAGATAACGCATATTTACGATATTCAACTATAGAAAATTGGTCTAAAAATATGCTTAATTTAAACACTAAAAAGGCTATTGTTGGCAAAAATGCCAAAATGGATTGGGTATCTGGATCTTTCGGCTCTAAAATATCTATGTTATACCCTATGAGTATTTTAAACGGTGAAGGCTCTAAAACAGAATTTACTGGGATTTCCTTTGCAGGTGGTGGACAAAACTTAGATAATGGATTTAAAGTTGTTCATAATGCACCACACACATCTAGCGTGGTTAATGCAAAATCTATTTCAAAAAATGGCGGGAAATGCACATACCGCTCGCTTGTAAGGATTAGCGAAAATGCCCCTGGGGCAAAGTCATCTGTTTCGTGTGAATCACTTATGTTAGACGACATATCTATATCAGATACTATTCCAACAAATGATATTAGAACAGATGATGTTGAATTCTCGCATGAGGCAAAAATCGGAAAAATTTCCGACAAAACAATATTTTACTTAATGAGTAGAGGTTTATCTGAAGAAGATGCGAAAGCTATGATAGTTCGCGGATTTGCTTACCCTATTTCAAAGGAATTACCAGTTGAATATGCAGTTGAAATGAATAGGCTAATTAATCTAGAATTAGAAGGAGCAATTGGATAAATTAATATAGCAACTATATATAATTTATTTTTTGTGCCTTGTGTGTCGCAACCTTTCTGATTTAAAAATAGGATGGTTGCTCCACTCGCACTCCGCTTCGCTTCGTTTGTAGCCTTCGCATCCGCTACGGCTAAACTTTGGTCGCTTACGCGGCACATCAAAATAAATTATATATAGTTGCTTTTTTAAAAAAATTTGCCTTTTAAAATTATAGAAAGGATACAGAATTATGGAAATAAATGAAACCCCTGTTAGAACAGCTCGTAATTTTAATATAAATAATATTAATTTAGAAAATGTTAATCTGCCGGATAACATTACCGAATATACAGATATTTGGATTTCAAATAGTGATACTAAAGTAAAATTTAGCAATTTTACTAGTCCAATCGTTCTTACTTACGGGCTTGGGGATTCCCTTACGAATTTAGTTAAGGAAATGTCAAATAACAGATTAAAGATTGAAATTAATAGTAAAACAAATAAGGAAATATTTATTGATTACAATTTTTCTAATAATAAAACCTTGCTAGAAGATATTGAAATTACTGCAAATGAAGGGACTAAAGAGGCAGTTATTATTAAGTACTCTTCTAACAGTTCTGTTTTTCATGATGGCATTATTAGAATAAATGCTAAAATTAACTCTTATTTGAATGTTATTGTTGTAAACTTACTAAATGAAGCTTCAAATAATTTTCTTAGTATACAAAATAACATAGAAGAAAATGCAAATGTTAAATTTACAATTATTGATTTCGGTGGGCAAAGCAGTGTTACCAATTATTATTCAAATATGACAGGTGATTTCGCACAAAATAATGTAAACACTATTTATCTTGGCAGTGGCTCACAAATACTTGATTTGAACTATATTGCAGAACTTAGAGGAAAGAAAAATAATATCAAAATTGATGTTCAAGGGGCGCTTACAGAAAATGCTAAAAAGCATTTTAAAGGAACTATAGACTTTAAAAAGGGATGTAAAAAATCCACAGGAGACGAAAACGAATCTTGTATGCTTCTATCAAATACAGCAAAAGGTATAAGTTTACCAATGCTTTTATGCTCTGAAGAAGATGTTGAAGGGAACCATAGTAGTTCTGCAGGGAAAATTGATGAGAAAGAACTGTTTTATATCATGACGCGAGGTTTCTCGCTAAAAGATGCTATGAAGCTTATGGTTAAAGCGAAATTTAACAAGATTTTAGAAACCATTCCAAATGAGGAACTCAAAGAATGTATTTTAAATGAAATTGATGTGAGGCTAGGGTAATATTTTCATAAAGTTACCGCTCCCGGGAGAGTCTATTTTTTTAGTCGCTTCCCTTATCCCACTGGGGCTGTAACGATACTTCGTATCTAACAGCCCTCAGCGGTCCCCCCGAGCGGGTCGCTTTAAAAAAATAGAAGCTCTCCCTCGCGCTAGTTTATTTTAAAGGAGATTAACAATGTATAATTTTAAAAAAGATTTTCCGTTGCTTAACAATAGCAACATAGCATATTTAGACAGCAGTGCTACAACGCAAAAGCCACAAGCTGTTTTAGATGCTATTTCTGAATTCTATAAAACCAAAAATGCAAATGTGCACAGAGGAGCATACTCTTTAAGTATGCAAGCAACAAAAGCTTATGAAGATGCTCGCACTAAAATTTCTAAATTTATAAATGCAAAGCATCCAGAAGAAATAGTTTTTTCAAAGAATGCTACTGAAAGTTTAAATTTAATTGCATACTCATATGGGCTTAATAATTTAAAACCAGGTGATGAAATTGTAATTTCTATTATGGAACATCACTCTAATTTAGTTCCATGGCAAAAAGTTGCAAGAGCTACCGGTGCTACATTAAAATATATGTATATAAATGAGAACTTTGAAATATCCTCTGAGGAAATTGAAAGTAAAATAACTCCTAAAACCAAAATCGTTGGAATCACACATGTTTCAAATGTACTAGGTACTATAAATAATGTAGAAAAAATCATTAAAACTGCACATAAAAATGGAGCTATTGCGATTGTTGATGCAGCACAAAGTATTCCTCATATAAAAATTGATGTTTCTAGTTTAGATTGCGATTTTCTTATATTTTCTGGTCATAAAATGCTCTCACCTCTTGGAATTGGTGTTTTATATGGAAAAAAACAGATATTAAATAATATGCCTCCTTTTCTTATGGGTGGTGATATGATAGAATATGTGCATGAACAAGAGACAACATTTGCGCCTCTTCCAAACAAATTTGAAGCTGGTACTCAAAATATAGAAGGAGTAATAGGCTTAAGTGCAGCAATTGATTATATGGAAAACATTGGTTATTTAAAAATAGCAGAAGTCGAAAGTGAAGTTGTAAACTATGCAATAAATCAATTATCTAACTTAGATTACTTGAAATTATACATTACTCCAAATAGAGTAAACCATTCTAGTGTAATTTCATTTAATATAAATGGTGTTCACCCTCATGATGTTGCGAGTATTTTAGATTCTGAAAACATCTGCGTACGTTCAGGGAACCACTGTGCACAGCCTCTTATGCGCTATCTTGGTATCAATTCCACATGTAGAGCAAGTTTTGCTTTTTATAATACCAAGGAGGACGTAGACAAACTTATATTAGGCTTAGACAAAGCCTATAACATGTTTAAAAAATATATTCACTTTTAGAATGCTATAATAAGGAGTAATTATGGATAATTTAGATGATGTATATAATGAGCTCATTATGGAGCATAGTATGAATTCATATAATAAAAAGAAACTGGATAAGCCCGATTTTTGTGAAATTGGTCATAATCCGAACTGTGGCGACGAAATTACGTTAGAAGTCAAAATGAGCGGAAATACTATTGTTGATATGGCATTTTCAGGTCATGGTTGTGCAATTTCTCAAGCGTCTACATCAATCATGATAGATACTTTAAAGGGAAAATCTTTAGAAGAAGCGAAGAATATTATAGAAACATTTATCGGCATGATAAAAAGGGAAATTACTGATGATACCGAGCTTGAAAAATTGGAAGATGCTATCGCATTTAAAAATATATCTAATATGCCTGCAAGAGTAAAATGTGCACTTCTTGCTTGGCATACTTTGGAAGGAATGTTAAAAGATGGGCAATAAGAAAGTATTATTGGGTATGAGTGGTGGTGTAGATAGTTCTGTTTCTGCACTTTTGTTAAAACAATCTGGATACGAGGTTATAGGTTGCACGCTTGAATTATATGCCGGAAGTAGCTGTTGTAATATAAATACATATATAGATGCAAAATCTGTTTGCAAGCAAATTCGGTATCCCTCATTTTACTTTTGATTGCAAAGAGGATTTTAAGAAATATGTAATTGACGATTTTATAAACTGCTATGCAAATTGCAGAACACCTAATCCATGTATTGAGTGTAATAAGTTTATGAAATTTGGCCTTATGTGGGAAAAAGCAAAAGAGATGGGGTGTGACTTTATTGCGACAGGTCATTATGCTAAAATAGAGTATTCCGATGAATATAAACAAAATGTACTTAAAGTATCAAACGCTGGCAAAAAAGACCAGAGCTATGTTTTATGGAATATGCCGAAAGAATTATTAGACCATGTGTTATTTCCTCTAGGTGTGTTTACAGATAAATCTGAAATACGTAAAATCGCATCAGATGCAGGCTTAAAAGTTGCATCTAAACCGGACAGCGAAGATATTTGCTTCGTTCCAGATGGTAACTATAAAAAGTTTTTAGAGAATAATTCAAGTATAAAACCAAAGCCTGGAAACATAATAAATACAAAAGGTGAAATTTTAGGTAAACATACTGGATTATATAATTATACAATAGGGCAAAGAAAAGGCCTTGGCATCTCTCATCCTACACCTTTATTTGTACTTGGATTTAACCCATTAAAAAATGAAGTAATTGTTGGTGAGGAAAATGAAGTTTATAAAAAAGAAATTGATGTTAAAGAAATAAATTTGCTTTTATGTGATACAATAAAAGAGCCTATTAAAGTTAATGTAAAAACTAGATATTCAGCAAAAATGGCAAGTGCCACAATCCATCAAGAAAAAGATATAATTAAAATTGTTTTTGATGAACCTCAAAAATCTCTAACTCCAGGTCAATCTGCAGTGTTTTATATTGATAATATTGTACTTGGTGGTGGCAAGATAATAAATTAGATAAAAAAATGAATATTTTTAGGGAGAGTATATTATGTTTGATATTATTATTATTGGTGCAGGGCCTGCTGGAATTTCTGCTGGCCTATATGCAAAACGCGCAGGTGCAAATGTTTTAATCTTATATTATGGTCAATCTAACTTGCAAAGAGCATCTAAAATCGATAATTATTATGGTTTTGAAAATGGTATTGATGGCGAAACTCTCTATAAATCAGGCATTAATCAAGCAGAAAACCTTGGAATTGAAATCTACGAAGAAGAAGTATTAAATATAACTAAGAAAGATACAGAATTTGCTATAGAAACTACCGAAAATAGATACACTTCTAAAGCTGTAATCATTGCAACTGGAAATAAAAAATCAAGGCCAAATATTGATGGTGTACTTGAATTTGAAGGAAAAGGAATTAGTTACTGTGCTATCTGTGATGGATTCTTTTATAGAAATAAAAACGTTGTAGTTATTGGCAATGGTAAGTTTGCACTTTCTGAAGCAAATAACTTGAAAAATATTGTAAATAAGGTTACAATACTAACAAACGGCGACCATATAGAAAACAACTTTGACTTTGATGTTATAGATAAAAAAATTAAAGCAATCTGCGGAGAACAAAAAGTAAATTCTATTGAATTTGCTGATGGTACTTCTATAGATACAAGCGGAGTATTTATTGCTCTTGGTGAAGCAGGTGGAAGCGATTTTGCAAAAAAAATTGGTGTGCTTCTAAATGGCGATAATATTGTTGTTGATGATAATATGAAAACAAATATTGACGGACTATATGCTTGTGGAAACTCGACAGGTGGGTTGCTTCAAGTCTGCAAAGCAGTTTATGAAGGCGCAAAAGCCGGGCTTGCTTGTGCATCATATACAAAAAATATTTAAAGGAGGAAAAACATGGGCGTTTTAAAAATAACTGAGGATAATTTTGAAAGTGAGGTACTGCAGTCGCAAAAGCCTGTAATTATAGACTTCTACGCAGAATGGTGTGGTCCTTGTAAAATGATGTCTCCTGTAATTGATAGTATTGCAGAAGAATTAGGTGAAGCTGTTAAAGTAGGCAAAGTAAATTCTGACGAAAATATAGAATTAGCTGAAAAATACAGTATTATGAGCATACCTACTATTATGATTTTCAAAAATGGAAACCTTGATAAGACATTTGTTGGTGTAACTGATAAAAGCACAATTATTGAAGCTGTGAAATAATAATTACGAAACGTTTCACCTAGAATAAATTTATAGATAAGCTTCCCTAGAATTATATTGCAATATTTCATATGTTAATATATAATGGTAATTATTAAAGGGGGGAACAAATTTATGAAAAAAAGGCTTTTTTTAATTATCATCATGTGTATCATGGCTTGCTTTATCTTGGCTGGATGCCAATCAGAAGATATAAAAGAAAAAGATGTAACCAATAACAATACATTTGCCGAGATAAAAGCTAAGACAAATACGGTAAATAATACACCTAAAACTAGCAATTCCAACAGTACAACTAACACTACAAAAAATGCTATAAGTAATAACAAACCATCAACAAATGAAGAATTAAAACCAACAGAAATAAAAAAACAATATGATTATGACCTTCCACTAGGATTTGAGATAAGGCATGTTACTGTAAATGGAAAAGAGGTAGCAGTAAATATTCAAACGTCTGGAAGCTCAAAGCAACAAAAAAATGGACCATATTATATATACTATGAAGTTCGTGCAGGACAAGATATAGGACAAAATAAGTTTAAATTAGTAAAAGAGGGAATACATCATCTTGAAGGATATGGCATAGAAATGCTTAAAACCTACGACATAGAAGTAGATGCTGGAACAAACTATGAATTTTTCGAATTTGATTTTACTACTTCAGCATATAAAGGAACAGATAAGGAATATGTTGCAATTTCTATTCCAGCAGGAACAGAAGATAAGAATCAGACAAGCCTTATATTAGCAACAGATGAAGGAAAACTTATAGGAGATTTTACAGCAGATGTAGTAAAAGATATTACACTAACTGGCAAAAATGTTGAAAAGTATAAGAGCCATAGCGGAGATACTGTTTTCAGTTCAATTAAGGATGGTAAAATTACTTATTTAGTTCCTACTGAAAAAATGTATAAAACTGATTCAAAAGGCAAAAAAGTATTAAACAATTCACTTGATGTTCTTGAATTAGATGAATATTCTGTAGATATTAATAAAGACAAAGCTACTGCAAAAAAGACAGGCGAAATATATAAAATAACAAATGCAAAAGGTAAAACATTTGGGTTCGGCAAATTTAGACATTAATTAAACAGAAAAAATAAAGACATGGGGACAGGTTTATGGACCTGTCCCCAATTTGACTAAAATTTTCCATTATGGTCGGAGTGATGCGATTTGAACGCACGACCTCGTGGTCCCGAACCACGCGCTCTACCAGCTGAGCCACACCCCGGTCACCTTAATGAATAATTATTAGTGAATAGTGAAAAGTGAATAGTACAAATGCGCTTACTTAGAGCAAAATCTATACTATTCACTATTAATTATTCACTATTAATTATTCACTGCGTTGCTTAGCAACGCATATTTGGTCGGGGTGACACGGATCGAACGTGCGACCTCATGGTCCCAAACCACGCGCTCTACCAACTGAGCCACACCCCGATAAATTTAACTGCTTATATATAATAACACAAAAATTAAGTAAATGCAATATTTTTTGGAAAAATTATTGCAAAATTCTAAAATAAAATGTATAATAGAAATATATTTATATAAGCTGTGCCTGTAGTTTAGCTGGATAGAATGCAAGGCTACGAACTTTGAGATCGGGGGTTCGAATCCCTCCAGGCACACCAAAAAAAAGCCATAGCATTAGCTATGGATTTTTTTTTTGATTATGGGATTCGAAAGCCCGTTAAAAAAACAGTCCAGTGGACTGTTTTTAGGGCGGCGGCCTTCGGCGAATCCCTCCAGGCACACCAAAAAAAAGCCATAGCATTAGCTATGGATTTTTTT
>CAMVIX010000017.1 GCA_947167695.1 uncultured Clostridiaceae bacterium | reverse complement strand
CAATACAGCCTTAGAAACCGCCTTAAAAGGTTTCAAAGTTAAAGATAAAGCATCTATAATTGGACATTTGAACATGAAAAAAATTAGTAGTGAAAAAGATGAGAAAACTGGAGAAATTAAAATAACAGGTTTAGATGAGCAGATGAAAGCAATACAGGAAAATGAAAAATTAAGTTATTTGTTTGAATCTGAAGACAATAATCAAAACCTTCCAAACTTTAGTGCTCAACAAACTAACAACCAAAATTCTAGCACTTCAAATGGGACATTATTAGGTGCCTTAAAAGAAAAATTTAAATAAAAAATTAGGAGGTAAAAATTATGATAACATTAGCAGAAGCCAAAGTTGGTCTGGCAGACAAAGTAGACCAACAAGTTATTGATGAATTTAGAAGGGGATCTTTATTATTAGATTTATTATTATTTGATGATGCTGTATCTCCAGGAACAGGAGGAAGCACTTTAACATATGGATATATGAAATTAAAAACTCCTGCAACAGCGAACTTTAGAGCATTGAATACGGAATATTCAAGTGACTCTAAAGCATCAAATGAGGCAAAAAGAGAAAAAGCCACTGCAGACTTAAAAATATTCGGTGGAGAGTTTAGTTTGGACAGAGTAATCATCAAATCAGCAGGTGCTGTTGATGAACTTGATTTCCAAATGACAGAAAAAATAAAAGGTGCTATAAACCTATTCCATTATACAGTTATTAATGGTGATTCTAATGCAGATTCAAAACAATTTGATGGTTTGGATGTGCTATTAACAGGTTCTAGCACTGAGTACAATACAGATAAATATGAACTAACTTCTGATGCAGCAGTTGTTAGTGGTAAAAATTACTATACAAGAAGTGGGTCAGGAACATCTGCATCACCATATATATATACATTGGTGGAAAATCCTGCAACAGCAAGTATTGCTACATACTATGAAAACAAAAGCGAAGTTGATTTATCAGATAGCTCAAAAATGGATTCAAACTACAAGGCATTCTTGGATAAAATGGATGAATTTATTTCTAAAATGCAAGGTAAACCAACTATTTTGTTAATGAACAGCAAAATGAAAACAAAGATGAAAGGTATCGCAAGAAGAGCTGGATATTATTCAAGAACTGAAGACGCATTTGGTAGAGGAGTAGACAATTGGGATAATATACCAATGCAAGATCTAGAAGAATATTATGATCCTACAACATCATCAACAAAACCATGTGTGCCAATAGCAACAGAAGGAACAACAGATATTTATGCTGTTCAAATTGCTAAAGATGGTTTCCATGGAGTATCTATTCAAGGAGATAAAATTATAACAACTGCATTACCAGATTTAAAAGCACCAGGAGTTATTAAAAAAGGTGATGTTGAAATGGTTACAGCAGTTGTATTAAAGAATTCTTTAAAAGCAGGAGTATTTAGAAACATTAAAGTACAATAGTGGGAGGTATAAATAATGGCAAAGGTTATTTTGAACAGCCCTATAACTACGGATAGATATGGGCTTCACTTTGAAAAAGGTGAAGCTCATACTGATAATGAGTATCTTATTAATAGATTAATAAGGAAAGGGGTCAAAGTTGAATTTCAAACTAAGAATCCAGAAGAAGAATTAGATGAAAAAAAGGAAAAAACAATTGATGAAATGACAGTTGCAGAATTAAAGAAATATGCAACTGAAAGAAACATTGAAATACCATCAAATATAAAAAATAAAGCGGATATTATTGAATTTATAAGAAATTATAAAGAATATGATAAAAAGCAAGAAGTTGATGGTGGAGACGAAAATCCGGACAATCCAAACACAGAAACGGACAATGAGGACGAAAATCCGGAAGAAAAATCTAATGATGGCAATATATAAAGTGTAAGTTTTGTTAAACAAGGAGGCATTTAGAAATGGTAAAGGTAATTTTAAATACCCCCACAACTACGGATAGATATGGACTTCACTTTGTAAAAGGTGAGGCATTTACTGATAATGAACATATTATTAACAGACTACAAAGAAAAGGGGTTACAATTCAAGCAGTAAGCGAAGAATCCATAAATGTTAAAGTGGATATGAATAACATTGTTACCAAAAATTAAAATGTAAAAATGAAAGGATGATAGGGCATGAGATATTGCAATTACTCTTTTTATACGGAAGAATATGGGCGGAACTATGCCCGAGGCTTCCTTTAACAAAATATCTATAGACATAAGTGCTTATATAAAAAGAAACACTAGCAATAGGATAGACGAAAACAATATACCAGATCAAGTAAAATTTTGCACTTGTGCTTTAGTTGATAAAGCGAAAGAACTAATGAAAAGAAATGGTAAAATATCTGAAAGTGTTGGGTCTTGGTCTGTAAACTATCAAGGTAATTCAGAAGATAGCAAAGCAATGTATGATTTATTGGTTCATTATCTGTTATATGAAAAAGATAGTAATGGAGAATTTCTATTATATAGGGGGAATTAATCATGTTTGAAGATATTATTACAATATTTAATAAAAAATATGATCCAACTAAAAGAGATTATTCATATATTAGAACATATTTAACAGGTGTAAACATAGAAAAGAATAAGGCAGTAAATGTAATTAAATCAGGAATAGAAAATGCTAGTTCAGCAACTATTTATATACCTCTAGAAAATTTAGAATCTCAAGACAAAGAATATATTTCGCCAAAACAATATCAAAATTTATCATCAGAAGAAGTTGTAAACTATTTTACGCTGCAACCAGGAGACTATGTTGTGGTGGGGATGGTTGATTATACAATTGACCTAAACACGGAAAATACGATTACAAAGCTAAAAAATGACTATGATGATGTTTTTGAAATCCTAATAATAGATGACAAACTAAAAGGCGGATTACCTCATTGGGAGGTAGCACTTAAATGATACAATTTCATGGCGAATTAGAATTGGATAAAACCAAGGAAATATTAAAAAGACATGGATTAGATGAAGGTGGATATATTCAAAAGTATGTAGATAATGAAGTCCTGAAAAGAAGTTCAAAATATATACCATTTCGAACAGGGGCATTAATGAATATGGGAATTTTAGGTACTGTTATAGGAAGTGGCGAAGTAGCATGGTTGGGTGTAAAACCTAGATATTTATATTACGGAAAAGTAATGGTTGGAACACCACCAAAGACTGTTACAAATAAGGATTTAACATATTATGGAGGACCGCAAAGAGGTGCATTTTGGTTCGAAAGAATGAAGGCTTCAGAAGGACAAGAAATTGTAAAAGGAGCCCAAGAACTTGCAGATAGAGGAGGGAAATATGGCGGATGAACAAAACAAGAAATCAATAATAAAAGCAATTCGAGAATATATTGAAAAATGTCCCTATTTACATGATGGCAAGATTGGTGTGGACTATCTGGAAAATGAAATAGCATATAGTATAGAACCATCGCCAATATCCCCAAAGGATAGGGAATATATTGACGGAAGCGGAATAAATCAATTTGCTTTTATTTTTGCAAGCAGAGAAAGCTACGGACAAGAAACAATACAAAACATCTTAAATACAGAATTTTTTGAAAATTTTAGTAATTGGATAGAAGAAAATAATTTCATGGGAGATTTACCAGAAATTGATGGTATAGAAAGCATAGAATGTTTAAGTACAGGCTATGCTTTTCAAACGGGAATTGATACAGCAAGATATCAGATACAATTAAGGATTACTTATTATAAAGATTATAAAGGAGGAAATTAAAAATGAAGAGAAGTTTATATGCGCTTTTTTTAAATTTAGGTACTGCTAGCACACCTGATTATACTAGAATGGGTAAAGGTATAGCAGAAATGCAAGAAGCTTATAATGCTGAGGAAGAATCTAATCAATGGATTCACGAAGATTCACCAACGAATGAGGTTACATCTTACTCACCTTCGTTTGACGTAACACAAAAATGTTACGAAAATGAACCAATATTTGAATACATTGACGAAAAGAGAAAGAATTTAGCAACAGGAGAAGATGCAAAGACAGACGGATTAAAGGTGTATTTTAATAATAAACTAGCAAACAATGTATATGAGGCAGCAAAGATAGGTATTACAATAGTAATAAGCAATTACGATGCAAAGGAAATTTCTTATGCATTAAAACAAAATGGAAATCAGACAAAGGGATATGTAACTATAGCTACAGGCGGAGGAATAACATTTACAGAAGGAACATATTCTGCTTAATTAAACCATAAAAAATAATGCTACATAATTCGTGTAGCATTATTTTTTATAAGAACAAGGAGGTAAGTCAAAATGGCTAATAGTTCAATTAAACTTATAAATAAAAATATATATACTGTAGATATAAAGGATGAATATGATAATGTAATTCATACATTAAAATTTCACTTAAACGATGCTAATTTCCCTGTTAAAATGTTAGAACTGTATGATAAAGCAAATAAAGAAATAATAAACATAAAAGCAAAAGAAGATGAACTAAAACAAAAAATACTTGAAGAAGGCAATACAGAAGTCCCAGCAATAGATGATATAACAATTGAGAACATAGAAAGCATTGATACAGAACTAAGCCCAGCAATGAAAGAATTTTTTACTGCTGAAGCTCAAGCATATCAAAGCTTAAGAGAAATATTAGATGACTTTTTAGGAAAAGGCACTTGCCAAGCTATATTTGGCGAACATAATGATAGAGATATGTTCACAGAATTTTTAGAAGGGCTTTTACCAGAATTTGAAAAAATGGGAATAAAAATGGTAAATATACAACAAAACATGTACAAAAAATATTCCCCAAAAGCAAATAAGGTGATCTAATGACAGAATATCCGGAATTTGCGGAAATTGATGGAGAATTATATAAAATAAATACGGATTACAAGTATGCACTGGTTTGCTTTAGAATCATAAATGATCCTTCAATTTCTGATATTGAAAGAGCTATAGCAATCGTAAGCGTATTGTTTGGACGAGAAGACAAAGATGGAAATGTTATAGGAATACCTAGAAATCTTGAAAAGGCTCTTCAAAAAGCTTCATTTTTTTTGTCTTGTGGAAAAGAAAAGGATAATATCAAAAATGTAAAAAAAGATATGGATTTTGAATACGACAAAGAATTTATTTATGCAAGTTTCATTTCTGACTATAAGATAGATTTAGAAACTGAAAATATGCATTTCTGGAAGTTCTGCTCATTAATTAGTGGACTAACTGAAAACAGTATATTAAACAGAGTTAGGGACTTAAGAAACACTAATTTGTCAGACTATAAAGATCCAAAGACAAAAAGCAAAATGCAGGAAGCAATGCAAAGAGTTGCATTACCGGAAGAAAGCAACTATGATAAGGAAGATATCGAAGCACTGAATGAGTTTAACAGATTGCTAGGAGATGATGATAATAAATAGAGTAGAATGCCCATTTTGTGGTTATAAAATGCCCATTACATTTAGCAAAGATGCTAGATGCAGTGGCATTTTTGTTAAGTGTAAAGGGAAAAATTGCAAAAAAGTATTTGAAATAAAAATTAATGAAAAAGAAGTCAAGTAGAGCCATTATGAGCCGATGACTTACCTAAAAAAGAAACGAGGTGAGAGATTTGGCAGATGGCTCAATTCGTATAAATACAAAAATAGATAAAAGTGGTGCAGAGCAGGGAATTGAAGAATTAAAAAAGACGGCAGACACTAAAGTTAAACAATTAGAAAAAGGTGTAGAGAGTGCTGGAAAGGAAGTTGATAAACTAAACGAAAAATTTAGTAAAACTTCTCAAGAACTGTCTGATGTTGAAATGCAAATGGATGCCGTAGGAGATCGTATATATGAAACATATAAAGATTTTGCTAATGTTATGCCAGATGAACAATTTGATGCTTTTATAACAAAACAGATTGAAGCAGATAGTGAATATGCAAAATTACTAACTAAGCAAGAACAACTAAAACTAAAAGTGGATGAATATAAAAGCAAATTAGATGGTGCAAAAGGCAAACAAAACGAATTAAATATTTCTCTAAGTCAAGCAAAAAAGGAACAAGCAGATGTTAATCTAAAGCTAGAAGAAGCAAGAGAGAAAGCATCAAGATACTCTAAAGAAATGAAAGAAGCAAGTAAACATAGCAAAAAAGTATCTGTAGAAAACTTGGGCATATCAACCAATATAGGCGGCGCACTAAAGAAACTAACTAAATACGGAATTGCACTGTTGGGATTTAGAAGCATATACAGTCTTTTAAGAAGTTCAATGAATGAATGGCTAAATGGTTCAAGTAAAGAAGCTAAACAATTAAAAGCTGATTTGGAAAATTTGAAAGCAAATATTGGTACAGCATTAGCACCTGCAATACAAAGTGTCTTGCAAATATTCTATAAAATATTAGCTGTTGTGGGAGCAATTGTCAAAGCTTTTTCCAATATAAATATCTTTGCAAAAAACACAGCGAAAAGCACATCTAGCATGGCAGAAAGTACAAAGAAAGCAGGCAATAATCTTGCTAAATTCGATGATTTAGATGTTTTACAAAAAAATGATTCAGGTGGTGGAACAGGCGATGTCTCTCCAACTGATTTAACAAGCCTAATGAAAGAATATGAGGGATTAGCCGAAAAAATCAAAAATACTTTTGCTATAATATTTGATCCATTTAAGAAGGCATGGGAAACAACGGGGAAAAGCGTAATGAATGCAATATATCATTCATTTGAAGGAACGAAAGCATTGGCAGAAGCAGTAGGAGATAGTTTTCTAAAGATATGGACAAATGGAACAATACAGAGAACAGCAGAACTAATATTACAAATATTTACTGATATTATGAACACTATTGGAGATATCAGGATTGCTTTTGCAAATGCATGGAAAGAATGTGGCAGAGGGGACAAAATTGTGCAATTTATGGCTGATTCTATAAATAACATTCTTGGATTAGTTCGTTCTATAACTAAGGCATTTTCTGATTGGTGGAAAACTGATGAAGCCCAAAAATTTGCTAACTCATTACTGGGAATATTTGAAACTATTAGTGGATGGGTTAAAACATTAACAAGTAATTTAAAGAAAATATGGGATGAAGGCGGACAACATGCGTTTTCAAGTTTATTAGATGCTTTTAGTAAAATCATACAAGTAATTGATAAAGTTCTAAAAGCATTAGATCCTTTAATACAAGTAATTCTTGATTTTACGGGAAGCGTGCTAGCAGGATTATTAGATGCTATTGGTTGGGTTTTAGATGCTTTTTGTAATTTACTTGATTGGATTATGGAAGGCTCTGGTATTTTCGAAGGGTTATCAGATGTAGTAAAAGGTATAGCAGATGCATTTTCATTTATAGCTGAAATATGGGGTAAGGTATATACTAACAACATTCAGCCTCTTTTAATAAGTTTTAAAGATGGACTAAAAGACACATTTAGCAAATTTATGGAAAATTATAATACTTATATTGTTCCGGTAATTGAAAAGATTGGACAAGGATTAAAAGATTTGTGGAATAATCACTTAAAATCTTTTTGTGAAAAAGCAGGAAATTTACTTGGGAAAGTATTTGACATGGTAAAAGCATCATGGGAAAACATACTAAAGCCATGTATAGATTGGATAGTAGAACATGTAATGCCAGTTTTAGGACCTATACTTGAAGCATTATGGGATGTAGTAAGTACAGTACTTGGCTTAATCATTGATGTGCTTGGCGGACTTATGGATGCACTAGGTGGTGTAATTGATTTCATCGTTGGAGCATTCACTGGAGATTGGGAAAAAGCATGGACGGGAATAAAAGATTTCTTTAATGGAATAGGGACAGCGATAAAAAGTATTTTTACAAACTTATGGAATGCAATTACGGGCATATTTAATAAGGGTACTAACGATGTGAATACAACCATTCAAACAAAATCAAATGGAATTAGAGATTTCCTAAAGAATATATGGAATGGAATTTCTACATTCTTTTCTAATATATGGAATGGAATTAAAGGAAATGCTGAAAAAATATTCAATGGAATAAAGAGCTTCTTTTCAAATACATTTAATTCAATAAAAAACACAGCAACAAATATATGGAATGGAATCAAAACTAATATAACAAATATATTTAGTGGAATAAAAACAAGTATTTCTAACATTCTAACAAATATAAAAACTGTATGGAACAATGTTTTTACCAGTATAAAGATAACTACAAGCAACATCTTTAATGCGATAAAAACCACAATAACGAATTTGTTAAATGGAATAAAAACTACCATATCTTCTATATTTACAAGCATAAAAAACACTATAACTACTGTATGGAATGCAATAAAAACAACAATAACAAATACTTTAAACGGAATAAAAACAACCATAACTAACGTTTTTAATGGAATTAAAAGTACGGCTTCTAGTATTTGGACAAGCATAAAAACTACATTGACGAACATAATCAATGGAATAAAAACAAATGTAGTAAATGTATTCAACGGAATAAAGACAAATATTTCAAACATTTTCAACAATATAAAAAGTACTATTTCTAATATATGGAATAACATAAAAAGTAGTATTTCAAATGCTGTAAATGGAATTAGAGATAATATTACAAATGCATTTCAAACAGCATATAACAACATAAGGAATATCTTTAATAATATAGCTAGCTTCTTTAGCGGAATTTGGGATAGAGTAAGAAGCTCATTTAGTAGTCTAGGCACAAATATAGGAAATGCAATATCAAGTTCTGTAAAAAGTGGAATTAATGGAGTTATATGGATGATTGAAAGCACAATTAATACAGCAGTAAATTTAATAAATGGTGCAATCAGGCTTATTAATTATATTCCAGGAGTAAATGTAGGATATGTAGGTCAAGTATGGTTACCAAGACTAGCCAAAGGTGGTATTGTTAATCAGCCAACACAAGCAATCATAGGTGAGGCTGGACGAGAAGCAGTATTACCATTAGAAAACAATACAGAATGGATGGATATTTTAGCTGCAAAAATTGCTAATTTAATTGACTATTCTGGAGAAGGTGGATCAAGAGAAATAAAAATCAACTTTACAGGAACTCTAGCGGAATTAGTTAGGATATTGAAACCAGAGCTAGACAGGGAAAACAAAAGAAAAGGAGATAAGCTAGTAATAGGAGGAACAATTTAATGAGTAATGGAGTTTGGAGTAATTTTCTTACTATTGATGGCGATATATATAATATTAAAGTTTTTACCGGTGTAAAAAGAAATGCTAGTTTTCTAGATAAATATGCAGACAGGGTTGAAAGTGGAGATTTAACGAGAGAATTAATTGGAGTATATTTTAATTACGAAAATATAAAATTCGAAAAACAAACTGATGAAAATTATGCAGAATATAATAGACTTTACAATAAATTATCAGAACCAGAGGAATTTCACGACATTATTATTGCTGGATTTGAATTTAGAGCATATTTTTCAAGTATTTCTGATGTCTTATATTTATATAAAAATGGTAAAGCATATTTTAAGGATTTAGTAGTAAAATTTACAGCAAAAACACCAGCAAGGAGTTGATGAAATGAAAACAAAAGCTAAAATAACTTTTGAACTTGTTGATGTTACTGCAAAGCAAGATAGTAATCTGCTATTAACAGATAAACAAGACTTTGTTGATGTTAATGACTTAAAAGAAGATGAATTAGAAGAAACTCTATACGGAACACTTGAGAAAAATCAGTTTTTGCTAGATGGCACAAGACGATTGATGTCTGAAACTTTAGATGACATGGGATGGTGGAGCAACCAAATGTCAAACCAAAATGGCATTTTTGCTACACCTCTTGTTTTGGAAATATCATTTTCTGATATTCATACAAGTTTGGGACTAACTCTTATATTTAGTAAAGCAGGAGACTATTGTTCAAGACTAAAAATTGACTGGTATAATTTAAATAATGAATTAATAAGCAGCAAAATCTTTGAACCTAATAATTATTATTATGTTTGCAATAATACAGTAAAGAATTATAAAAAAATAGTGATAACATTTTATTCTACTAATAATCCATACAGATATTTAAAGCTATATAAAATATTATACGGAGCAGAAGAAAAATTTGAAGGAAATAATTTAATTAGTGCGAATATCCTTGAAGAAATTGATTTGTTAAGTTCTGAAATATCAGTAAATACATTAGATTTTACAGCATATTCTTCAGATGATGAATTCAATATTATAAATCCACAGGGTTCGTATGAATTATTACAAGAAAGGCAACCATTAATTGTTACTGAAGAACTGATTAAAGAAAATAGAGAAAAGCAAATGGGAACATTTTACCTTGACACATGGTCTAACGAAAAAAATAAGACAATGAAAATCACGGCAATAGACTTAATTGGTATTATTGATAAAACCGATTTTTATGGTGGAATTTATGAAAATGTTTCATTTGGTACAATTATTGAAAGTATAATGTCTTCTGCGAATGTAAGTTCTGAAAATTACGAAGTACAATCAGATTTACGAAATATTATGATGACGGGATATTTACCTATATGTTCTCACAGAAAAGCATTACAACAAATTTGCTTTGCAGTTGGAGCTGTAGTAGATTGTAGTCGTGGGGATAAAATAAAAATTTATACCATAAATACAAATACTATTAAAAGTACTTTAACAAAATCTGATGTAATTCAAAATTCAAGAAAAATTGAACAAAATGATTTAGTAACTGCAGTAACTGTTATTGCTCATACATATTTAGCAGAAACAGAACAGGAAAAATTATTTGACGATATAGTAAGTGGAACATTAATTGACATTACTTTTACAGAGCCTGCATATAACTTAAGCTGTGTTAATGGAACAATAGTTGAAAGCAACTGCAATCATGCAATTGTTTCATGCTCTGCTAATAGTAATGTTATAGTATATGGATATAAGTACAAAGACACATTACAATCGTTTACCGTTGAACTGGAAGGATTAAGTAACAATCAAAAACGAAACACATTAAAAGTTGAAACAGCATATTTTGCAAACATGAATAATAGTGAAGCAATTGCTACAAGGATATTAAATTATTACACAAAGTCATACAAAACTTCTGTGGATCTTATTTTAAGTGATGAAACATTAGGCGATGCAGTTATATTAGAAAGCGATTTTGAACAAGAATTGCTTGGAAATATAACAAAGGCTGATATTAATTTAACTGGTGGATTTAAAGCAAGTATAGAAATGAGTGCTGCTAAAATAAGGGAGGGTGGCTAATGGATGATTTAATATTTGACAGATTAGCCAGTGATGTCGATAATGCTTTAAACAATCCAGGAAGTAGCTCTTACTTAAAAGGAAGCTATAATCACACAGACCTAAACAGGGTAGAAGAATGGTGTGGTTATCTTGCAGAGAGATTAAGACCTTATGGCTTTTCTGAAACATTAAATATAAAGACGGACTGGACTATAAGAGACTATCCTAAAAAAACAGAAATGGATAGAATAAGAACAAACATTGATAAATTAAAAGAATTTTGTATATCTGTTAATCCTGGAACGATTTTATATAATGATACATTAGACTATGAACAAGCAAATTTAATGGAAAGAATTTTGTATGAAATCTATATATCTTTAATTGAAATGAATGTTACTATTGAATTAGGAGCAAATATTGGTGCGACATCTGTTGAAAAAGATTATATCCATGTAGGATTACAGGGAACAATACAAGAAATAGAAACTGTAGACGCTGAAATGAAAATAGGTGCTACTACAGTAACTATGGATTATATGTCATTAATAGTAAGCGAAAGAATAGAAGAACGAACAGAAATAAGTTCAAATTTATTTATTGGTACAGCATTTGTAGAAAAAGATTATATTTTTTTAAAGGAGGAAGATTAAAAAATGAGTTTTGGAACAGTTTATATTACAACGGCAGGTGCTTCAGTTGCAGCTAAAACAGCTGAAGGAAAACAAATTGAATTTGTAAGATTTGAGGCAGGAAGTGGTACTGCCCCAAGCAATATTAGAGCTATGACAGCATTAGTAAATAAAGTTATGGAATTTGATATTACTAAAATAGCAATAAAGAATAATACCCAAGTAACTATACAGGGCTTGATGCAAAATACAAAAGCACCAAGTTCTTTTTATTTTAGAGAGCTTGGATTGATTGTAAAAGACCCAGATACACACCAGGATGTTTTATTTGCATATACAAATGCAGGAGATACAGCAGATTATATAAGTAATTCTATATCTCAATTGGTTGAAAAATACATAGATTTGGTTGTAACAGTAGATAACGCTTCAAACGTTACAATTACACTGGATGCAACGCAAACATTCGTAACGGAAGAAGAATTAAATTCAGCCATCGCAAATGCGAAATTTTATACTGGCAAAACGTATGGAATAAAAAGATTAATCACGGATAATACTCTAACACCATGGACAAGAATAGCGGATAATGTGGGGTTAGTAGCAAATGCAACAAAAAATGGAAGTCCAGTAGTAAACGATTTTGATGATTTGTATCCATGGAGTCATATGCAAAGATGCAATGTTGATCCAGATACGGGAAAAATCAATGCTTTTTATGGAGACTCAAATTATAAGGCAGACGGCTCGAATGGAGAAGTAAAAGTAAGGATTCCAGAATTTTGGTATAAAAGAGAAGTACTCCCAGATGAAAATGGAAATTTATATGAATATATTTACATAGCTGATTATGCAAGAGCAGGTTATAAGAAATCAAAAGAATTTTTAATAGCAGCATATTTATTAAGTACAGAAGAAAAAGAAGTTAACAATGAAACAGTAATAGTAGCTCATTCTAGAAGTGGTGATGTACCACGATATAATACAACAAAGGGAAACTTTAGACAATATGCAAAGAATACTGGAGAAAATTTCTGCTTGCTAGATATTTTACACTATTGCTTAGTTGCAGATTTGTTTTTAGTTGAATATGCTAATACAAACTCACAAAACGCACTAGGACAAGGAATAGTAGCCTATAGTACAGGAACTGCTTTAATGGCAGAAACAAATACTAATAGGATTATAATTACGTCTGCAGGTACAGGACTATATGTTGGTAAAACTGTTGGAATAGGAACATCTGCAGGAAACTTTAGTGTTGCACAAAATAGAGAAATTACAGCAATTGAAGATTATGATGATGGCACTATTAGTGGAAAATCAATAATATTTGATGGAGAAGCAGTTGATATAGAAGTAGGAAATATTATATTTGGATCTGCTCAAAAGAATGGAGAAAATGATATTCTTGGAAACAAATCTGGATGTCTAATTAATAACGGATATCATCCTGTTAATTACAGAGGAATTGAAAACTTTTTCGGAAATATTTGGCAACATATTGACGGATTAAACATAAAGGATTATCAAGCTTATGTGTGTGAAGATCCAGAAGAATATGCTGATGATAAATTTACAGCACCTTATGAGCCACTAGGATATGTAAATGCTAATACAACTGATAGTTACATAAAGGAATTAGGATTTGATGAAAAACATCCTGAAATTGCATTACCAACAAAAGTTGGTGCAAGTTCTTCTACTGGTTATTGCGATAATTACTGGTGTGCAGAAGGAAATAGAATTGCTTATTTCGGTGGCCACTTGAACAGCGGCTGGGCGAAAGGCGGTTTGTTTGCGTTGAATTGTAGTGGCTCTTCGAGCTACTCGGTTTGGTACTACGGCGCCCGCCTTCTTAAATACCAGTAAAAGTAGGGGTGTGGGGGTGACCAACCCCCACAAAGTATAACTATCATTCAGAGTAGTTATTTTTTCCTTTAGAATAATATATAATGTGCAAGTAGGGGATTTGATGTGTGTGGTGCCGAGTTTATGCCTTTCGTTCTTTGCTTATTTCGGTGGCAACTTGAACAACAACTGGACGAAAGACGGTTTGTTTGCGTTGAATTGTAGTAACTCTTCGAGCAACTCGAATTGGAACTACGGCGCCCGCCTTCATATTTAGTAAAAATATAATAAAATCATTACACATCATTTTCCACAGCACTTGCTGAAAATTAGTCGCATCTGGACTGACTTAGTAGTTTCTTTTAAGCGAAAAGCCGGTAGACTAAATAAGAACCAGGAGAAATATGAAACGTAGAACTAATATATACAAATTAATCGTAGAAACAGATAATGTAAAAAGAGCAATACTAAATGCTTCGAAGGGAAAAAAGAATAGAAAAGCAGTAAAGGATATATACAACAATATAGACTATTATACTGAAGAACTTCAAAGCATATTAAAAAAACAATTGTATGTTGCAAGTCCATACATAGAAATGCATATTTTAGATGGAACTAGGAAAAAAGAAAGAATTATTTATAAACCAAAGTTCTATCCGGATCAATGCATTCACTGGGCACTTATGCAACAAATCGAACCTCTTATAATGAGGGGAATGTATGAGTTTTGTTGTGCTTCTGTAAAAAACAGAGGAATACATCATGCATCTAGACACATAAAAAAGATTTTGGTAAGAGACAGAAAAAATACAAAGTATTGCTTAAAATTAGATGTTAAGAAATTTTATCCTAGCATAGATAAAGAAATATTAAAAAGAAAATTTATGCGAATTATTAAGGAACGAGAAACATTAAATTTAATTGATATTATTATAGATAGCTCTGACTCGGGAGTACCTATTGGAAATTTTACAAGTCAATGGTTTGCTAACTTTTATCTGCAGAATTTAGATCATTATATAAAGCAAGAACTAAAAGCACCTTACTATATTCGATATATGGATGACATGCTAGTATTTCACAGAAACAAAAAAGAATTACACAAAATTAAGGATAAAATAGAAGAATATCTAAAAAAGGAACATTTAAAACTAAAAGAAAATTGGACTTTATTTAAAGTAGATAGTAGACCAATAGACTTTATAGGGTATCGCTTTTATAGAGGACATACTACATTAAGAAAATCCAATTTTTTGAGAATTAAAAGAAGAATTAAAAAAATATATAAAAAAGGAAAAATAAACTATACTGATGCTAGTTGCATCTTAAGTTATTACGGCTGGATTAAACATTGTGATTCAAACAAATTTAATGAAAAATACCTCAAGCCATACATAAGCTTGAAAAAATGTAAAGGAGTGGTTAGAAATGAAACAAAAAACATACAGCGATATTCTACCAGAAAAAGGGTACGATATCGAAGGCATTGAGAACGGCAAATGCACCGTTCTTTTTTTTGATAATATTCAAGAAGAAAACCAGGAGAATATTGATCCTGAGAATGAAGAAATAAGTGAAAAGAAAACGTACAGTTATGATTTGTATGCATTGGAAGTTTCCTATAGAGAAAACCTTGCTGAAGAAATTGAAGACAATTTTGGTAGTTGGCTAGATAAAGCAAAAGAAATTGATTATAACGAAGTTGCAGTTGAAGTAAGAAAGAAAAGAGATGAATTACTTGCTTGTACGGACTGGACGCAGATGCAAGATACCGCATTATCACAGCAGAAACAACAGGCTTATAGAGTATATCGACAAGCCTTAAGAGATATCCCAGAACAAGTAGGCTTTCCTTATGAAGTAGAATGGCCAGAAAACGTTTAGTAAAGTAAGGAGGACAAAAGATGGGAACAGAAATAATTGTTGCCTTAATTGCTGCAATACAAGTTGTTATAACTACTACCATTACAAATAAGACTAATAAAAAAGTAGATAAAATTGACAACTTAAAAGCAGAATTTAAAGCGGAAATAAATAAGGTAAAAAAAGAAAGTGACAAAACATATCTTACAGATTTTTTGTCAGATTTGGAAAATGGCGTAAGTAAATCTGAAATTCAAATTAAAAGAGCTTATGAAGTATATGAAGAGTATCGTTCACTGAATGGTAATTCGTATATTACGAGCAAATGGAGAGAACTCCAGAAAGAAGGTGTTCTATAATGAAAAATAAGAAAATTATTACATTAATTACATCCTTAATAATAGCACTTGCAATTATGACAGGTGTTTTTATAGGATATAAAGATACTGGAAAAATAGATGAGAACAAAATAGATCAAGCAGTGAATATTTTGGTAGAAGGTCTAAAAACCTATTCAATGGCAGAAGCTGAAATTGAAGATCTACCAACTACAGAAATTGTAGAAATCACAAATGAAGAAGAAATAAAAGCAGGAGAAGAACAGGCAACAACAGAAACAGAAGGTTTCGAATTACAAGGAGAAATAGCTTACAATGGTACATCAGAATATCCGCAAATCTCATTGGGAGATTACGTTGGATTAACATATTACTCACAAATAGATAGTAGATGGAGATACCTACCATATACAAGCGTAGGAAATTCAAGTCAAACAATAGGAAGCTCAGGCTGTGGACCAACATCTGCAGCAATGATAGTTACAGCTATAAAAGGAACAATAACACCAGATAAAATGTCAAGTTTATTTGTAGACTATGGATATCGTTCTGCAGATAATGGGACATATTTTAGTGCATTTAGGTGGGTAGCTGATACATTTGATATTGAATATACCGAAACATATTATACAGACACAGCAATGGATTTATTAGGAAATAACCACTATGTTGTAGTGTCCGTTGGAAACGGACTGTTCACAACTGGTGGTCATTTTATTGTATTAACTGGCATAAACGGAAACACAATATCAATTTACGATCCATATTTATATGCAGGTAAATTTGATACAAGTACCAGGAGAGGCAAAGTAGAAGTATATGGAAATACAGTGTATTGTAGCGTTGACAATTTTAGAGAATACGCAAATCCGTCAAAATATTTTGCTTTTAAATATGAAACCAAAAGAGAAGAGAACAACGCAAAAGAGGTTACAACATCGACATATACCAGATATGTTAGGGTAAACACAAGCCTAAATGTAAGAGATTATCCTAATGGAACGATTACAGGAAGCCTATATAACGGCGACAAAGTAACAGTATATGAAACATCTGCAAATTGGAGCAGAATTGGAGACGGTAGATGGGTTTGTTCTGATTATCTTGTTGAAGCAATTCCTATAGCAAATAAAACAAACATAGAAAACACTGTAGGAAACTATTATAGATTCAAATCAGATTGCAACATTTACTCAAATCCTGATCTAACAGGAACGGTGTATGATTATTTAGCAAAAACACAGATAAAGGTACTCGAAAATGTTTCAAGTAGTATAGACAAAATATATGTAATCAAAACAGGAAGAATCGGTTATATTAACAAATCAGCATATATGTTAACAAATACTACTTCAAATGCTAGTAGCACAGTAGGAAATTATTATAGATTTAGAGATATGACATACATATATCAATATTCTAATTTAACAGGAATAGTATATACATATCTCCCACAGACTCAAATAAAAGTATTAGAAAATGTTTCTGATAGTGTTGACAAAATATATGTTATTAAAACAGGTAGAATCGGTTATGTTAGAAAGAATAGTTATAAATAATGTATTTATGAGAGGATGCAGACAACATCCTCTCATTCTAAATATTTCTTATCTTCTGCTGTATTTCATTTAAAGTATTAAATGCCTGTAAAGGTGTAATGGAATTCATATTGAGTTCTTTTATTTTTTTTAGTATTTTTCCAATTTCAATATTATTGCTATATTCATTTAAATTTGAATTAGGCAAATTATCGATTATTTTGTACTTTATTTCCATTTTATTTAGCAATGTGATATATTTATCTCGTTGAGAAATTGGAAAGCCACATTTGAAAATAGACGGTCCTAAATCGATTATTTTCAAACCCAGTTTTTCATGTATAATTTTTGCATCTTCATTTAATATATTATAGAAAATACCCACTCTAAATATGTAAATGCAAGATGCATCTTCTTTTTTTAATGATTCAAATTGCTTTAATAGTTTACTCATCTTTTTTGTTTTTCTCCTTTCTTTTGTCTTTTTTAATAACAATTAATTCTCCAATTTCACAATCAAATAAATTGCATATTTTTTCTAAAGTAGTGAAATGAATTGCTTTTGTTTCGTTATTCATCAAATGAGATAATGATTGATAACCTCCTTCCATATTTTTTACAAACCAATACTTTGTTTTCTTGTTTTTCTTCAGCAGTTCATTAATTCTAAAATAGACCATTTCATCACCTCCTTACACTTATTCTAAAATAAACTGAATTTTATTTTAACTATGCTAGTTTTAAGTGAAAGAAATGATAACTATTGTCTATAATAGGTATATTTGATATAATAAGTATGGTGATGAATATGGAAAAAGCCTACATAATGTGTTTAGACATAATAGATGCAACATTAGATAGACTAAAACTAAATGCTTCTTATGAAGAAATAAAAGAGTATTTAGAAAGAAAAAAGATTGAAGTAGATGCAGAAAGAAAAAAATGTAAGGATGAGAGTGCGGAATATATAGATGAATTAGTAAAAAAACTAAAGTAATATTATAAAGCTTTTGTCGAAAAATGTCGAATGATGTAATTAAGTAATATCAAGAAAAAACGAAAGTGATACCTATTCTAGAAGATAGTTAAACAAATTTACATAATATGGTATAATATATTAAGAGATATCTCCTAATTTGTATTATAGGAGGGATAGTATGAGACATAAATACAAAAAAGAAAAAGAACTATTAAGAAGTATAGGTAAAAATGTTAATCTTTCTGATAAAGTAATAACTTATATGTTCAAAAAACATACTATAAGAGTATATAAATTGGGACTTAATGATGCATTTTATTGGAATAATAAAAATGTCTTTAACGGCAAAAAGTAATAACAATACCCTGATTATGTTTTGTCACACAATCAGGGTTGCCCAGTAAGTGCACCAGTAGAAGACTAATTATGTTAAAAAGAAGGCTAATTATGTCAAAGAAAGGCGAAATATAGAATTTTGCAGGTGAAACGAGGTATTTTTTGTACAACTTTGGGGCAGATTAAAAATCTGTCCCAAAGCTGGCTACAAAAAATAGCGAAGCGTCCGCAGTTGAACCGAAAAATTACTATATTTCGCCTTTTTTGCTTGGAAATTCAGTCAAAAGGGGGACAGGTTTAAAACCTGCCCCTTTGGCTTGCTTTTATTCTTCCTTATTTGTCATTTTTTCTAAATCTAAAAGTTCTTGCCATCTAGTGTCTACTTCTTTTTGGAATTCCTCAATCATCCATTCATTTCCTGGCTTAAACATGTGTTTAAAACGTTTTTGTGGCCTTAGGAATTCTTCTATTGGAAGTTTATTCTTTGGCTTGTAGTTTATAACATATTTTCCATCTATTACTTCGTATAGTGGCCAATAGCATGTTTCTACTGCAAGCTTATTTATTTCCATTAAATCTTCTGTTTTGTATCCCCATCCTCTTGGGCATGGTGCTAAAACATTTAAGAATGTTGGACCTTCTGTGTAAATTGCTTTTTCTGCTTTTTCATATAGGTCTTTAAAATTGTTAAGACCAATGCTTTGAGCAACATATGGCAAGTGATGTCCCACCATAACTTTAGTTAAATCTTTTCTAGATTGCATTTTTCCTGGGATTACTTTTCCTGCTGGTGTTGTGGTTGTGTCTGCAAATTTAGGTGTTGCAGATGAACGTTGAATACCTGTGTTCATATATGCACCATTATCATAGCATACATAAACCATATCGTGGCCTCTTTCCATTGCTCCAGATAAACTTTGTAATCCTATATCGTATGTTCCTCCGTCTCCACCAAAGGCAATAAATTTTGTATGATTGTCTTCTGGTAATTTCCCAGTTTTTTTCATTGCTTTGTAAGCAGCCTCGACACCAGATTCAGTTGCTGCAGCACATTCAAATGCTGTATGTATAAATGAATCTGTCCAAGCTGTGTATGGATAAATAAATGTGGATACCTCCATACATCCTGTTGCTCCTGCAACTACTGCATGATCTTCAGGTTTTAGAGCACGCATTATCATTCTTGCAACAGGTGGTGCACCACATCCTGCACACATTCTGTGACCTGCTGTGAAGCGAGAAGGCTTTTGAGCTACTACTTCTTTTAAATTATATGGCATAATAAAATCTCCTTTCTTCTAACCTCTTAATCCTAAATATCTGTATGGATTATCAGCTTTACCTTGTTTTGCAATTTCAGCTAAATCTTTATATACGCTTTCAATATCTGTAGCTGGAACATCTCTTCCACCGATACCGTAAATATAATTTACTGTTGGAACGTTTACTCCGTTTACAAACATGCTTGATGTTACATCTTCAAACAAAGCTCCTCCAGCACCATTTACTGAATCTGCTTTATCTAAAACAGCAATTGCTTTTTGTCCTTTTAAAGCTTTAGCAACTTCTTCAGCAGGGAATGGCCTGAACATACGAATCTTGAGAACTCCAGCTTTAATTCCTTGTTTCCTTAAGCAATCTGCTGCATATTTTGCAGTTCCAGCTGTAGAGTTCATGCAAACTATTGTAAGCTCGCTATCATCCATCTTATATTCTTCAAAGAAACTATAGTGCCTTCCTGTTAATTTCTCAAATTCGCTTGAGACTTCAGCAATAACTTTTTTAGCATTTCTCATAGCTTCTGCTTGTGCTTTTTTATGTTCAAATAAATATCCTTGAAGGTCTAGCGGACCTATAGCAATAGGCTCCTTGCTGTTTAATAAATAATGTTCTGGCTTGTATGTACCTACAAATTCCTTAACCTTTTCATCTTCTAAAAGTTCAATATTTTCAATTGAATGTGATGTTATGAAGCCATCTTGGCAGACCATTAATGGTAAAAGTACATCCTTATGTTCTGCTATTCTGTGTGCCATAAGCAAGTTATCATATGCCTCTTGATTACTTTCTGAAAATAATTGTATCCAACCACTATCTCTTACTCCCATTGCATCTGAATGGTCGTTATGTATGTTTAGTGGACCTGAAACAGCTCTATTTACTAAACTCATAACTATTGGAAGTCTTAAACTTGATGCAATGTATATCATTTCCCACATTAAAGACAATCCATTTGAAGATGTTGCAGTCATAGCTCTTGCTCCTGCAGCTTCTGCACCAATACATGCAGACATGGCACTATGTTCACTTTCAACTGCAACAAATTCAGTATCAACCTGGCCATTGCTTACGAAGCTTGAAAAATACTGAGGTATTTCAGTAGAAGGTGTAATAGGGAAAGCAGCTACAACATCTGGATTAATTTGCTTCATAGCAATAGCTGCAGCTTCATTTCCACTTAATCTTTCTCTAATTCCCATTTAAATTTTCTCCTTTCTATTTCATCTCAATTGCTCCAAATGGGCATACTTTTGCGCATATACCGCATCCTTTGCAATAATCATAATTAAAATCTTCTCTTTTTTGTTCGCAATTTACAGGTATTGCATCATCTGGACAAACAGGGAAGCAAAGCCCACATTGTTTGCATTTTTCTGATAAGAATACTGGCTTGGTCGAGCGCCAATCACCTGTCTTAAATTCCCTAGCATTACCAGACTCATAGATGCTACCGCCAACAGTAAGGTCTTGCCATGGGGTTTTAGTTGTAATTTTCTCACTCATAGTTTTCCTCCTTTAAAAAATTATTCATTATTCACCATTCACTATTCACTAGCTTGGCATTG
Source organism: uncultured Clostridiaceae bacterium (assembly GCA_947167695.1). Classification (GTDB taxonomy): domain Bacteria; phylum Bacillota; class Clostridia; order TANB77; family CAG-508; genus UMGS1754. The sequence continues at coordinate 123 of CAMVIX010000017.1, read as the reverse complement.
GTCCGCTCCCGGGGAGTTATATTTTTTTCATTCTCGTTGCCCCATCCTAGCAATTGTAACTCGCTAGTGCTCGAACAATTGCTACGGCGGTCACCCCGGAGTCACTCGAAGAAAAAAATATAG
>CAMVIX010000016.1 GCA_947167695.1 uncultured Clostridiaceae bacterium | reverse complement strand
TTCGGTGGTTTGTGTTAATATGTTTCGGTAATTTATTCTTCCCTTTATTCTGTATTTTAATCTTCTCTGTCGAGATTTTCCAAACTTAAATTTAAAAAATGATTAAAAATGTGTCAAAATTTGAACTGTCGCAAATTTTGCGACAACTGAATTGTCATTTATTAATTCTTCATTTTTTGTTAGCGCTGAAAAGGAGACGTGTTTCAAATGCTTTGTTATGCATTTAAAACACATCTCCTTTGCGTTCTGAATGTTTACCATATGTTAGTTTTCTTTATTCTTGCTTGCAAACCATATTTTTAAAGCTACTGCTATTCCTAAAACTGAAATTACAATCAATATAACATATATAATAAAATTATCACCCGTTTTTGGATTATTTATCGTTTTTTCAGTATTATTAAATGTATTGTTTGAAGTTTCTTCAGTAACTTCATTAGTTGCTTCTTTATCTCCATATATAACATTTACTGTAATATCGTATTTTGCATAGCGGAATTCATCTTCTGCTGTTGCACCTTCTTTATATTCTTTTATTGTTGTATCTTTATGTTTAGCAATTTGAGTGGTTTTTTCTACATCTTTTATTGTTGATAAAAATTCAATAGAATAATCTTCTCTAACTACACCTTTAAAAATGCTATTGTCTTTATCTCCTACAACAATTTTTCCGTCTTTAATATTAAAGTATACTGTGTTATTGCTCATTTCTGTACTAGTTTCTGTGCATAGTGGTTCTAAGATACCTTTATATATGATTCCAATATCTCCTGCTGATTTAACTGTGTCATCAATCTTAATTATATATGAATTGTTGTTTGTAAAATCTAGTGTTATGGTTTTAGCTCCATACTCAACTGTTTCTCCAATGTATTCTGTTCTAAAAAATCTATTTTTTATATACTCATTATCTATTGTTACTAAAACAACTTTTGAATCAGCAAACATCTCGCCTTCTGTTTCTACATCTATTTCAACCGTAAATCCATCAAACGTTACATTTCCCATTGTAAAATCTGGATAAATTGATTTAAAGTATTCTACTACTTTTTCTCCATACATTACTTCTATAGCTGATAGTACTGACTTATATGTACTTTCTGTTGTTTCAGGCTTTTCACCAATATATATAGAGTTTTCTTTATCTCCTATAATTATATCATAAGACATTTTTAGGTTCTTACCAGTTTGATTTCCAACTTCTTCATCATCTATTATTTTCTTTACTACGTCGAATTCTTCTGGCTCTAAATAAAAGTCACTTAAATCTACTAGTGGAACTTTTTTTGTTATGTCCATTTTTACTGAATAATAGCTTCCATTTTCTTTTAATTCAAATCCTTCTTTTTCTACTGTATAATTTGCTACTTCTTTTGAAGCAAATATATCATAGAGTTCTCCATCTTTATATCCATTTACTTGTCCAATGCTATCTGCTAATATAAGTGTTGGAAGCAAATGTTCATCTACAAGATGTTCATAGCTTAAAATGTTTCCGTTTAATTCATAACTAATTCCTGTTAAGCTTTTTCCATTTTGTATATCAATGTGTAGAATATTACCTTCGCTTACTGTTGCTGTTAATTCATAGTCAGAGCCTTTTAGTGATTTTACTCTGCTACTATTATTAAATTTTTCTGCTATTTCCTCTAGTTTTTCATTTGCCTTTATATACTCGTCATCTATTGTTACTAAAACAACTTTTGAATCGGCAAACATCTCGCCTTCTTTGTCTACATCTATTTCAACTGTAAATCCATCAAGCGTTGCATTTCCCATTGTAAAGTCTGGATAAATTGATTCAAAATGTTCTACTACTTTTTTTCCATACATTACTTCTATAGCTGATAATACTGATTTATATGTACTTTCTGTTGTTTCAGGCTTTTCACCAATATATATAGAGTTTTCTTTATCTCCTATAATTATATCATAAGACATTTTTAGGTTCTTACCAGTTTGATTTCCAACTTCTTCATCATCTATTATTTTCTTTACTACGTCGAATTCTTCTGGCTCTAAATAAAAGTCACTTAAATCTACTAGTGGAACTTTTTTTGTTATGTCCATTTTTACTGAATAATAGCTTCCATTTTCTTTTAATTCAAATCCTTCTTTTTCTACTGTGTAATTTGCTGCTTCCTTTGAAGAAAGTGTATCATAGAGTTCTCCTTCCTTATATCCATTTACTTGTCCAATACTGTCTGCTAGTATAAGTGTTGGAAGCAAATGTTCATCTACAAGATGTTCATAACTTAAAATGTTTCCATTTAGTTCATAACTAATTCCTGTTAAGCTTTTTCCATTTTTTATATCAATATGTAAAATGTTACCTTCGTTTACTGTTGCTGCTAATTCATAGTCAGAGCCTTCAAGCGATTTTACTCGGCTACTATTATTAAATTTTTCTGCTATTTCCTCTAGTTTTGGTGTGCTAGCGAACACATTAGTTTGTAATAATGCTACGATAATAAAAGTTAAAATGATAAAAATTGATAAAAATTTTTTCTTCATAATAAACCCCTTTCTTTTTGCAAAGTATATCATACTCATTTTTTATTTTCAACAAAAATTTCATGAAAAAACTTAATTTTTTCTTTTGCTTTTTTATTTGACGTAAATGTATATTTACCGGATATATTCTAAAAAATTTTTAATGCTAATTCCATTGCTAAATTTGTAACAAGTTTTTTCTTTTCAAGGTTAGAATCACCTTTTATACTTCGCTCATCCCATTCTACTGCATCTAGATTATCTCCTGCGTAATAAAATGTAAAATGTTCTACATTATTTCTCTTACATACAGCAGCTATTGTAGAACCTTCCATTTCTACACAAACAGCACCTTTATCTTTGAAATACTTTATTTTTTCAGGTGTTTCTCTATAAATTGCATCTGTCGTCCAAGTATAGCCTTCTGTATAATTAAAATTATGCTCTTTTAATATTTCTTTAAATTCCTCCTTATATTTTGGATTTAATTCAATTGTATCACTATCTGGTACATAATGCTGACTTGTTCCTTCATCTCTAAAAGCTTTTATTGGAATTATTATTGAACAGTCTTCAATGTTTTTGTCGAGTACACCACAATTCCCAAATATAATGAATTTTTTTACACCCTTTTTTATTAAGTCTTCCAAATCTGCCGAAATCATTGGCCCGCCAACTCCTGCCATAAAAAATGTAATTTCCACACCTTTATATTTAATAATATATACATTTCTCTCCATATTTGTAGATAAAAAGTATCCTACTTCTAGTGAGCTAAATTTTTCTACTATATCATCATATAAGTGTTTAGAAAATACACCTACTGCTACTTCTGGAAGTTTTATATTTTTATTTTGTCCTTCTCTGAAATTTAGGCCGATTGGCTTTATGAAGCCCTCTTCTTCGCTATATTTAATCATGATTACCTCCATATTTAAAAATTTGAATTATTTCATAATTTCCTCATTTGGGGGCAGGATAAATCCTGCCCCCATTTCTCTTTAAAGTGTTCTTAACCCCAGTTCTTTTTATATTTGTATTACTTCTTTTTTTTCAAGAGATTGTTTTACATCAATTACTCTTTGATTAGAAGATCCTTTCCATTTAAGCATTGGATTATGCAATTCGTCTTTATATTGTCCATCTACTAGCACATCAATATATTTCATAACTTCTTTATCTTTTAAGTCTTTGTCAAACTGAAATCCAGTCCATGCCCAAATAGTTTTATCTGGATATTTTTCTTTAAATGCTTTTGCAAGTTTTGTTGTGCCTTCTATATTACTAGGGTGCATCGGTTCTCCACCTAATATTGATAGTCCCTTTATATGGCTTTGTCCGCAAAGATTTAGCACTGTATTTATAGTATCATCATTAAATTCTTTTCCACCGTTGAAGTCCCAAGTTTCTGAATTAAAACAATTTTTGCAATGGAAACTGCATCCTTGCATAAATATAGATACTCTAACTCCTGGTCCATTAGAAATGTCCATCTTTCTTATAGTATTATATTTCATTTTTCATCAGCCACCTTATTGTCTATATGTAATACTCTTTCTTTTATTTCTTGAGTACGTCCTTTGTTCCAGAACTTAGAGCCAATATAGCCACATGTACGTCTTGCAACATTTAATGTGTCATGGTCTCTGTTACCACAATTTGGGCAATACCATTCTAGATTGTCGTCAATTAAAATTTCTCCAGTATATCCACAATTTTGGCAATAATCAGATTTTGTGTTAAGCTCTGCGTACATAATGTTATCATATATAAATTGAATTACTTCAATTACAGCATCTAAGTTGTTCTGTAGGTTAGGTGTTTCAATATATGAAATTGCTCCACCAGGGCTTAGCTTTTGAAATTCGCTTTCTAATGAAAGTTTTGTAAATGCGTCTATCTCTTCAAATACTGGAACGTGGTAAGAGTTTGTAATATAGTTTCTATCTGTTATGCCTTTTATTATTCCAAAGCGTTCTTTTAAACATTTTGCAAATTTATATGTTGTAGATTCAATTGGAGTTCCATATACTGAGTAATCTATATCTTCTTCAGCTTTCCATTTTTTGCACATATCATTCATGTGTTGCATAATTTTTAAGCCAAATTCTTTTCCTTCTCCATTATCTGTGTGAGAATGACCTGTCATGTATTTTACGCATTCATACAATCCTGCATATCCAAGTGAAATTGTTGAATATCCGTGATGTAATAATTCATGAATAGATTCACCTTTCTCAAGTCTAGCAAGAGCACCATGTTGCCATAAAACTGGTGCAACATCACTTGTTGCTTTGCTTAATCTCTTATGTCTTATTTGAAGTGCTTTGTGACAGAGCTCTAACCTTTCATCAAATATTTTCCAGAACAGCTCCATATCTTTGTCTGCAGATAAGGCAACATCAGGTAAATTTATTGTTACAACTCCTTGGTTAAATCTTCCATAATATTTGCCTTTGCCTTCTACATAGTTTTTGGCTTTAGCAATATTTCCAAGACTCATTGTTCTATCTGGTGTTAAGAATGAACGGCATCCCATGCATGGGTAGCATTCTCCCTCACCTTTTTCATTTATTTTTAATTCCTTCATTACCTTTTCTGAAATGTAGTCTGGAACCAGCCTTTTTGCAGTACATTCTGCAGCAAGTTTTGTTAGATACCAATACTTGCTTCCTTCACGAATGTTGTCTTCTTCAAGCACATAAAGAAGTTTTGGAAATGCAGGAGTAATATATACACCTTTTTCATTCTTAAAGCCTAAAATTCTTTGTTTTAGGAATTCTTCTATTATCATAGCTAATTCATCTTTATATTCATCTGTTTCACCTAAGTACATATTTACTGATAAAAATGGCGCTTGTCCGTTTGTATTTGTCATAGAATTTACTTGATAATTGAATGTTTGAACTCCATCTTCAACTTCCTTTTTTGTGTCTGCTTGTGCAAGCTCTTTGCATATTGATTCTTCTAGTCCCTTTTTCTTGTATTTATTATAATGTTTTTCATAACTTGCTCTTACAAATGGAGCTAAATGAGTAAGTGAAACAGTTGCTCCGCCATAGCTTGAAGATGTAACAGCAAGTATTATTTGTGTAGCGATAGTTGCAGCTGTAATAAATCTATGAGGTTTTTCAATCATGACACCATTTATTATTGTTCCATTTTGAAGCATATCATCCAAGTTTATAAGCTCACAGTTGTGAAGTGCATTTTGTGCAAAATAATCTGCATCATGGAAGTGTATAATTCCTTCATCATGTGCTTTTACTATATCGTCTGTTAATAAAAATCTTCTTGTTATATCTGTACTAGTTATTCCAGCTAAATAGTCTCTTTGAGTTGTAACCACAGCAGCATTTTTGTTTGAGTTTTCATTATTCCAGTATTCGCTTTCTCCATCAATTAATTCTCTTATTGTTTGGTCTGTTGTATTCGCTTTTCTAACTAATTCTCTTGTATAACGATATGTTATATATTTTTTAGCCAATTGATATTTATCAAATGACATTAATTTCTCTTCGATTATATCTTGTATATCTTCAACTAAAATTCTTTTCTTGTTTAGTCCTTCAATATATTTGATAATCTTTTTAATTTCAGCATCTGTTGCTTGTTCTTCTTCTTGAACCTCCGCATTAGCTTTTCTAATTGCTACTTCAATTTTTTCTGGTTCATAATCTACTATGTGTCCATCTCTTTTAATGATTTTCATTTTTAATACTCCTCCTTAGCTTTAATTATTTACTCTTGCATTACACAAATGGGGACAAGTTTATAAACCTGTCCCCATTTGTGTAATGTATTACAGATTTATAATATCTCTAACAAGAAAAATCATACCATTAAAAAATAAATATAAAAGGTGCACTTGCAACTTTTATAAAAATATGATAAAATTTTTTAGAGGTGATTATATGGACTCTCCATTCCTTGATTTAACTGAGCTTCAGAAGAATCGTATTTTAAAAATGCTACGGTGTACATAAGTACATTTACATAAAAAATCAAGAAATTATTCCAACAATCAAATCAGAAAATATCATTGGCATTATAACAAAGCGGTGAAGCTAGAATCGTTCAAATGGATTATAATGGCGATGAATCTGTCACAGAAAAATTAGAAACTAATAGTATTTTTGGGACAAATATTTCAGGAACAGATAATGAAAATTACCAAATAATAGCAGATGAAGATACAGAGGTTTTAATAATTGATTATGAAAAATTATTAAATCCAGACAACTTCACTTTCAACTATTACTGCAAATTTTTTAGTAATCTTTTTGATACAATAAATGATAAATTGAAAGAACGTAATAATAGAATTAGAATTTTAGAGAAAAAAACAATTCGAGATAGATTGCTTGAATACTTTGAAATTGAATATAAGAAGAATCATTCAAAACACATTTACCCCCCATCAAGTTTTAAAGATTTAGCAGATTATTTTGGTGTAAACCGAGCTGCTATGTTTAGAGAAATGAAGAATCTTAAAGAAGAAGGTTTTATTGAATCCAAAAATGGAAGAATCACTTTATTGTATAAATAATTCCACATTTGGGAACACGTTTAAAAGTTGCAAAAAAGCAATTTTTAGACGCGTCCTCAAATGTGGAATTTTATGTTTTTTATTCGTCTTTATTGTTTTCTGGATTAATCAAGACTCTAACAATTTCAAAAAATAATTTTTTAGTGTTTTCATCTACGCCTTTAAAGTCCCTTAATAAGCTTCTAAATTCTTCAAATTTTATCTTTTTTATATCGCTGGTATTAGTTATATTATTCTTTAAGAAAAACTCTGCAAAAAGTGCTAGAATTTTCTTCACATCCTCTTCTTTTAATTCTTCTACACTTTTATCTAAACTTGTTTGTATTTGCATACTACTTTTATTTTGTTTACCTTCTTTAAAGAACTCTCCAAAAACCTTCCAACTCGTAGGATAATGTTGTTTAAATCCTACTCCATCTGCTTCTATGAAGTGATAATTCTGGTTTAGCATTAATATTCCTACAAGACTTCCTTCTGGTAATATGTTGACAGTTTTTAAATTCATCCTTTTAAATTTTTCAGACTGCATTTCTTGCGTTCTAAAGCCAGGCCCATCAAAATTGTACACTTTTTCTATTCTATCAAAGATACTATCCGTACATTCCATTGCTGCTACCATTGCAAGGTTTCCGCCTTTTGAATGTCCACCTACTAAAATCTTTACGTCTTCATCTTTTATTGAATTTTCAATATATTCTATTGCTAGTTTTTGTGTTTTTGTTGGATACTCACTTGTTAGCATAAAGTTCTCAACCCAGCCTATAACAGAAGCATTTGTTCCTTCAAACGCAATAAAAGTATTATCCGTGCTTCTAAATGTAACCGCACCGAATTGAACCTCGTCATCTTCTCTTTTGTCAAATTCATATATTTTAACATCTTTGAATCTTTTTGAATGCTCAATAATTGGAAGTAGCTCTACCGCAATTGGTCCCACTGCTCCCTTTAAAATATCAAAATCTATTTTATTATACAGTTCAGAAATTTTGCTACCATTTGCAATGTTGTGTACAGGAAGATAAACTAAAATAGAATACACAAGTGCATCCATCTGGTTAAAAGCTATTTCATCAAAGCTACTATCTTTATAGAATTTGGCATAGTCTAATATATTTGTATTCATATATTTTACCTCTTATTTATTTTCGTAATATTATAACAAAATTTTATTTCTTTTTTCTTACAGAAAAACCAAATGTACCTATTTTCTTGCCAAGTGCATAATAACCTCCATTTGCATATGCCATAAGATTGCATTTGCTTATATCAAACGCACCATTTTTGTCCATATAGTCTTCAGCTACATGTACACCTAGAACTTTTGCAATAAACAATGTATGACTTCCTAAGTCTTTTTCTTCTATAACACTGCATTCTAAGGAAATTGGGCTTTCTGCTATCATTGGGCACTTTACAAATTCTGCTTTTTGCTTTGTGAGGTTCATTTTTTCAAATTTATCTATATCTTTACCAGATTTTACTCCACACCAATCTGTTGTGTAGGTAAGATTTTCTGTTGTAAGATTTATAACAAATTCTCCTGTTTTCTTTATAATGCTATATGAATGCCTAGATGGTCTTACCGAAATATATACCATTGCAGGATCTGAGCATATTATTCCTGTCCATGCTACAGTAATTATATTAGATTCATCCATATCACCAACTGATACCATTACAGCTGGTAGAGGATATTCAATAGTCCCTGGCTTCCATAAAATTTTTTTAAATTTTTTTAATATCTTATTATTCATTGTTTGATTCGCCTCAACTTCAAAACTTACTGAAACTCAATTACATCTATCCATCTGCTTAGGAATGCTTGCTCTTCTTCTCTACCTTTTGTCATTTGAGTCGCTGCAACTATTGGAACCCATCTTTGGATATTACGTATATCTATTCCACTTTTTTGAGCAAAAGTTCTTAAATATTGTTCAGCTAGGCTCGCTTTGCCTTGCATTGAAAATAGCAAAAAGCTTCTTGCAGCATCTGCTGATGCATTTCCTTGAGTTACGTGAGCCCAGTCTATTATATAATGTTCTCCATTTTCTTTTATTATTATATTACTTGGATTAAAATCTCCGTGGCACAATTTTCTATGGTTTTTTTGACCCTCTAAACGTTGCAATAATTCGTATCTAATTTCATCATTAATGTTACTTGCCTCTGTTAGTTTTCTTCGAAATTTGTCTTTTAATGTGCTTAGTAGTGGAACTGTATTTTCCAAAATTTCTAATTGAATGTTTACAAATAAATCCATATATTCATCCATTTTTTCAGGATGGTTATTCATAAGGCTTTCTAATGTAACACCTTCTATATATTCAGAAACTAAAGCCCACCTATCGCCTATTTTTCTAACTTCTATAAGCTTTGGAATATTAAGGCTTGTTCCTTCTTCTACTCTTGCTTGGTTTAAGGCTTCGTTTAATATATTTGCTTTTGAATAATCGGGTACGAAAAGCTTTATAGTTTTATCTCCATCTCGGTATACATTTTTTGTGCTTCTTACTGCAAGTTCATTAGTTAAATTATATTCCATTAGCTTTCACCTCCATAATATGCTTTTAAGTATATATCTTTCAGTTCAGAAATTAACGGATATCTTGGATTTGTACCAGTGCATTGGTCATCAAACGCATCTTCAGACATTTGGTCGAGTGTTTTTAAGAAATCTTCTTCTGAAACACCATAATCTCTAATTGTTTTCTTAATTCCAATTTTCTCTTTTAATTCATCTATCGCTTTAATTAAATTCTCTAATTTTTCATTATCATCATTACCACCAAGTCCGAGGTTTTCTGCAACTTCTGCATATTTTCTTAGCGTATTTGGATATTCATATTGTGGAAATGTTCCCATTTTTGTAGGTGCAGGACTACTATTAAATCTTAATACTTCATCTATAACTAAAGCATTTGCAATACCATGTGCTATATGATGATATGCTCCAAGCTTATGTGCAAGTGAATGTGATATTCCAAGGAAAGCATTTGCGAAAGCCATGCCCGCCATTGTAGCTGCATCTGCCATTTTTTCTCTTGCAATCTCATCTTCTGCTCCTTTTTCATAAGCTCTTGGTAAATATTCAAAAATTGTTTTAAGTGACTTTATAGCCAATCCATCTGTGTAATCTGTTGCCATCATTGAAGCTATCGCTTCTAAATCATGTGATACAGCATCTATTCCGGATGCTGCTGTTAATCCCTTTGGTGCGTTCATCATCATATTTGCGTCCACTATTGCCATATTTGGCATTAATTCATAATCAGCTAGAGGATATTTTGTTCCTGTTCTCTGGTCTGTTATTACCGCAAATGGTGTAACTTCTGATCCTGTTCCAGAAGACGTAGGGACTGCGATAAAATAAGCTTTTTCTCCCATTTTAGGGAATGTATAAACTCTTTTTCTAATGTCCATAAATCTCATAGCCATATCCAAGAAATCTACTTCAGGATGTTCATATAAAACCCACATAATTTTTGCAGCATCCATAGCTGATCCACCACCAATTGCTATAATGCAATCTGGCTTAAAATTATTCATTTGCTCTGCTCCTGCTGTAGCTGTAGCTAAACTTGGATCTGGCTCTACATTTGAAAAAGTTGTATGAGCTATTCCCATTTCATCTAATTTATTAGTAACCTGCTTTGTATAACCATTTTCGAAAAGAAATGTATCTGTTACTATAAATACCCTTTTTTTGTTCATTACATTTTTTAATTCTTCCAAGGCAACTGGTAAGCAGCCTTTTTTAATATATACCTTTTCAGGTGCTCTAAACCAAAGCATATTTTCTCTCCTTTCGGCAACTATTTTATAATTTAATAAATTTTTCACTCCAACATTTTCAGATATTGAGTTTCCACCCCACGAGCCACATCCAAGTGTAAGTGACGGAGTTAATCTAAAATTGTATAAATCTCCAATTCCACCTTGTGATGATGGTGTATTTATTAAAACTCTGCATGTATGCATACTAGAATAAAACTTTTCTATTTTTTCTTTTTGTTTTGTATCAATAAAAATTGAAGAAGTATGTCCAAGACCTCCATCATTTATTAGTCTAGATGCTTTGTAAATTGCATCATCAAAATCTTTTGCCTTATACATTGCTAAAACAGGGGATAATTTTTCATGTGCAAATTCTTCTTTTAAATCAACACTTTCTACTTCACCAATAAGTATTTTTGTATTTTCTGGTACATTTATTTCAGCTAGCTTAGCAATGGTATTGGCTGTCTGCCCTACTATTTTTGCATTAATTGAACCATTTATAATTATCGTTTTTCTTAATTTATCCGCCTCTTCTGAATTTAAAACATAGCATCCTCTGCTTATAAATTCTTGTCTTACTATCTCGTATATTTTTTCATCTATAATAACAGATTGTTCAGAGGCACATATCATTCCGTTGTCAAAAGTTTTTGAATGAATTATTGAATTTACTGCTAAATTAATATCTGCTGTTTCATCAATTATTGCAGGCGTATTGCCTGGGCCAACTCCAAGTGCTGGCTTTCCACTAGAATATGCTGATTTAACCATTCCCGGTCCACCGGGTAGCTAAAATTATATCAGAGGATTGCATAAGAAGATTCGTCATTTCCAAAGAAGGTACATCAATCCACGCAATTATTCCTTCTGGTGCTCCTGCTTTCACAGCAGCTTCTAATACTATTTTTGCAGCTGTTATAGTAGATTTTTTTGCCCTTGGATGTGGGCTAAAAATTATGCCATTTCTTGTTTTTAGTGATATTAGTGCTTTAAATATAGCAGTTGATGTTGGGTTTGTAGTTGGTATAACTGCAGCTATTACGCCTATTGGCTCTGCTATTTTTTTATATCCATAGATTTCATCTTCTTCAATTACACCACATGTTTTTTCATTTCTGTATTTATTATAAATATATTCTGATGCATAATGATTTTTAATTACTTTGTCTTCTACAACTCCCATTCCTGTTTCTTCTACTGCCATTTTTGCAAGAGGGATTCTTGCCTGATTTGCAGCCATTGCAGCAGCAAAAAATATTTTGTCAACCTCTTCTTGCGTGTATTTTGCAAACTTTTCTTGTGCTTTTCTAACCGTCCTTATAGTTTCTTGTAAACTATCGGTACTATCAACTAACTTGTATTCTTTTTCCATAACTTCTTTGCCTCCTTAAGTTATTTGCAATTTCATTATATACCATCATGTAAAATATTACTATACTTATTATTGTTTTTTTTGTAATTTTTAAACATTTTTAGTTGTACTTTATGTACACTTATGATATAATGTTTTACATAATATTTTTTATTTGTGCCTCTTTTGCACATTCATTATAGATTCATACACCCAATAACTATTGAAGGAGGTATTAAACTATGAGTAGTATTACTTACACAACAAAGAATTATCGGACTTATGCTTTGTCGACGGAAGAAGGAATCTTTATATCAGCAAGTGCTTTTAATGAACACGAACAGCCAATGTCGGCCTTTGTAAAAAGGAATTCTGATGGACAGATTTCCATAGAAGTTCAAAATGAAAGTCTTTCATCTGCCCATGAAGATTGGAAAAAGAACAATTCCAAACAGTCTGAATTTATTGACAAGTATGTCAAGGTTTTTCAAGTTGCATTTACACTAATGCTTGCAGGTATTTCTTTTATAAGAGTTCCTGCTATAACTGTATCTGTATCTGTCTTCTGGGTTATTTCACTTTTTACCAGTGGCCTATATAATATTTCATATTATTGTGCAGCACTGGTCTATGGAAAATTAAAAGTTCCAGCAATTTCAAGATATCATGGTGCCGAACACATGGCTTTTCACGCTGAAATAAAATACAATCGTGTTCCGACGGTAGATGAAATCGCAAATGAAAGCATCTACGAATTTGCATGCACAACAACTGAGTCTTTACTATTGCCAACCTTTGTTTCCGTTGTACGGACCATAATTGTAACTATTATTTCTTGTTTTGGTTTCTATATTTTAAATTATTTAACAGTTAGCTGGCAACGAGATTGGAAATACAATCTTATCATCCTGTTTGTAGTCGTTTCAATGACTCTTGTTGCCAAATTTTTAAAAAAATTGCCTGACATTGTAAAGAAATGTTTTGAAAATGAAAAATTTCTTAAATTGTTTCAATGGTCAGTTGTTTCTAAACCAGGCAAGGATGAAATTGAAGTTGCACAACAAGCGATTAAAATGCTCTACTTTATGAATGAAAAAATCAATAATGATCCTGATGGTTATGCCTTTGAAGATGTATCTTTTGATATACTACATAAAAAAGCTGTGTATACTTTCTGCAATGGTCAAACCGGTATAGGTACACTTATTGATTACATTAACAACGTATTTACAATTATAAATGCTGAAATAGTTGAAGACGAAAATGATGTGTCTGACATCAAAACACATGATGGTTCAGAAATAATATCTAGTAAGTAATAAAATACTCAGAGAACAAATGTGAGACATGGGGACAGTCTTCGCCTTTGGCGAAGGCATGTCCCCATTGTCTCACACTTTAGTTTTCTATTGTTTCATTCTTAAATATCCAAGCTCTTCCCATCTATTATATGCAAGATTTAGTCTAAATACAAGAGTTGGCTTAGCACCAGCCCTGTTTTTGTCTACTACCCATGCATAATACCTTACATCAGGGTCTTTTGATTTTTCTAAATCATAAAATTTTGTATCTACTTCATTTAGCGAATACTCATATTCTCCTAAATTATCTCTGTTTATTTGTTTGACAAGACAAAGAGTATCTAACACTTCTTTTACAGTTCTACTTACTGCTAAATCATTTACATTCAGATTAATCGGAGATGTTGCATTTTCTGCAAGTTGCAAAGTAGAACAAATAAATATTCCCAAGTTTTGTGCTAAATTTGAAAGTATAGTTGCAGTTTTCTTAATTTCTTCGCCATTACCAATATTGGCAGTATCAGTTTTTAGTGTATCATAAAATACATATTCAATTTTTTCTTTATAGTAATAGTTTACAATAACCTTCTGTAGTTCGTCGTTTGTATGGTCTGTAATGTTTATAAAGTAAATAGAATTTTTAAGTTCTCTATCTACCCAATCTGTTACAGCTATTGTTTGATTAAATTCAGCTGAAACTTGCTTCAATCGTTCAACGAACTCTGTTTGAGTTTCTCCAGCCTCTTTTAATACAAAACCATCCTCATCTACTTTTACTTTTTTGCCTTTGTCTGCTCTAAATTTAAATTCAAGTAGTTCTCCCTCTGTTTTATGTAGTTTTTGTCCATGCATTTTTTGCATTTCGGGATTATTTATTATTGTAGTAATCAAACATAGTCTCATTTTATCTTCTGACATTTCATTTGAAATAAGTAAAACTTTCTTTTTATGTAAAAACGCAGTACATGCAGCTAAATTTATTGTGAACCTACTTTTACCTGCGTTAGATGGCATTGCATATGCCATTGTTTCACCTTTTCTTATTCCTTTAAATACACTTGTCAAAATAGGAAATGGCAAATCAAGTCCATTTGTTAAGTTGTTGTCTCCCCTTTCAAAAAAGCCTGTTAAATCATCATTTAATACTGCTCTTTTAAATTTTTCTGTTGCATTTACTTGCTCAATTGCATTTTCAACTTCCTCAATTGACATCTGGTCATATAGTAAATACTTCGTAATTTCTACTATTTTATTTTGGATACGTTCTATTGGAACTTTGTTGAAATTCTTTCTTAAAATAAATATTTTTTTAAGTTCAACAAATACTTTCTCCATATTATATGTCTTGCCAAGAACGTCCTTTTTTAAACTAGATTTCAATTTAAAAGATTTCTCTGTATCTTTTGAAAAGTTGAAATCTCTCTTAGCAATTTCAGGAGCATATGCCTCTCCTTCTGTAAAAATAATACTCTTATAAATATTTAAAAGTTCTGGATCTTCAAATAAGCAGTCTTCATGAATAAAATGGTATTTTGCAATTAGTTTAGGATTATTTAATAGTAATCCTATATAAACTTTTTCTAGCTCTTGGTTAGAAAGTTCATCAGGATATAATTGGTCTTGTACTTTTTTGTCGTTCTTGTTTTTTATTGTGGTATTTGAACTTTGGCCAGAAGTTAACTCTTTTATTTTATCAAGTCCCTCTATAATTTTACCAGTTTCTAAAAGATGTTTTATTTCATCTATAGTTTTTTTATTGCTTGCAGTAACAGGTATACTATTTATAATTTCATAAATTTCTTTAACATTATCACTATTCATTTTTGTTTCTCCTTACTTTTTCTTAATCTTAGCTATAAAAAAACCTTCGTAAAGTTTATCCGGTCTTATTAAAATAGTTCCATCTATCTTAGACTTTAACTGTGGAATATTGTCAATGATAAGTGGAATTAGCTCTAGATTTTTGTTTTTTTCCAGCAATTTATAAATTTGTTCTTCATTTTCTTCTCTTAGTATTGAACAAGTAGAGTACACCAATTGTCCACCTGATTTTAAAAGTTTAATGGCTTTATTTAATAATGCACTTTGAGTTTTTACACACTTTTGTATTAAGTCTTTTGTAAAAATTTTAGAGGCACTTTCTGTTCCGCTTCCGCTACAAGGTGCATCCAGTAATATTTTATCAAACTTCAGAAAATCGTCTAAATCTCTCGCATCTCTGACTATCACTGTGGTTCCTCTGCAGCCTTGCATCTCTATATTATGTTTAAGTCTTTCAGCACGAACCTTATTTCTTTCACAAGCTGTGATATATGCTTTATTTTCAGAAATAGCTGCAATTTGTGTAGTTTTGCTGCCAGGAGCAGCACACATATCTAATATATTCTCCTTCGGCTTTGGGTTTAGGACTATTGGTGGTAGCATAGAGGAAAGGCTTTGCAAATATATTTCCCCATTTTTATACATATCTAACCCTTGAATTGTTTTTTCCATATTCTCATTAAGCACTAATGCGTTTTCATCCCAGGAGACCTTGTCATACGATATATTTAGATTTTGAAGAGTCTCTTCAACATTATGCATGTTTGTTTTTAATTTATTTACTCTAAAAGTAGTGCACCTTGAAACATCACAATCCATAAGAATATTTTCACAATATTCCTTTTGTAATTTTTCTTTTAAAAAATCTGAAATCATTTGCGTTCTCCAACATTTATTGCTTATTTTTTATTTTCTTTACAAACCCTACTACACCTAAAGCCCTAAGTAATTTAAAAGTAGCTCTATACAGGGAATTTGCCCATAATTTTTCTCTTAACTTTCTAGATTTATATTCAGATATAGTCTCAAAATATAATTTATTATATTGATCACAAAGCCAAGCATACTCATCTTTTGAGGCAATTAAATTTTTAGTAATAAGCTCCTTTGTAATATCAATATTATTTTCTAGCTGTTTCCCTTGTGCTATTTTTTCTTGATTTGGATTATTTACAATATTTTCAAAAATATTAGTCATGTTGTTAATCATTTGATCTATAGTAAATCCATTTAGAACCCTTTTTCTACAATTGTTTTTATAGAAGTCTAAATTACTCATTACTTTTTCTAAAGCATTAATATATATATCTATTTCTTCATTAGAATAATTATAATTCGTAATTTCTGTTTCATCTTGCATACATGGTACAATGACTCCGGTTTCCTCATTTATAAGCTCTTTTTGTCCTCCAACATCACTAGAAACAACAGGAACACCCATTGAAAGAGATTCATATGAAGTTAGAGCTAATCCTTCTTTTATAGAACAATTTAGGGTAATATCACTTATACAGTAAATTTCTTTTGTATTAGATACAGCACCTAAAAATCTTACAACGTCTAATACACCATATTTTTTTGCCTCATTCTTTATACTGTCTAATAAAGGTCCATTACCAGCTATTAAAAACACAAAATCGTTTCTCTTTGAATGTAATCCCTTTACTATTTTCATTAATAGGTGAGGTCTTTTTTGCAAATCTATTCTTGCAATGTAACTTATAACTGTTTTTCCTTCTGGTATATTGTATTTTTTTAATAGTTCTTCTTTATTACATGTTGAAGGATTAAACTTTTTTTCATCAACACCTATGTATACTGTGTCTATATCTTCTGGATTTCTATTAAAATAATCTATTAAAATCTTCTCACTGTTTTTGTTACACACAAATGTCTTGTCAATAACTGATGAAACAGAACTTGAGTCTCTCGAATATCCGCCATTTCTATTATACCATTCTTCCATATGTATGTAGTCTATTACAGGTATCTCAGGATATTTTGCCTTTAGAAATGGAATTGTACTATAACCATATACGGAGTTTGTATTAAATATTATATTAATATTTTTTGCTTTAATAAGATAACTCAAAAAACTTGCCCAATACTTTTGGTCTATAAAAGTTGTTAAATCATAAATTGCATCAACATTTTTTTCAAATTTTTGTCTCCATCTATTTTCATTTGGAACAGTGCAAACAAGAGTAATACTGAATTTGTTTTTATCTAATCCGGTAACTAAATCCAAATTAAACTTGTCAGCTCCGCCCATTGTCATCCATGGAATAATCATTAAAATATTTATCTTGCCATTGCCTTTATACTCAGGAATTATAATATTATTAATTTCTTCTGGTATAATCTCCCAATTGTAATTATATCTTGGATATTGTATTGCTTCTACTGGTTTTGTAATTGTTTTAGCTGTGTTTTGTATAATTTCATTAGTTCTTTGTTTGTTTTGCTTTGACCTATAAAGCTCACTTTCTTCATTTGGTTTTCTACGATACCAAAATCCTGTAAAGTTCATTCTAACTGGTTTAAATCCTTTTGCCAAAAACTTAAGCCATAAATTCCAATCTTCATTTACCTTTTTTTCTCTTAGCTCATAGCCATTAACTTTCCAAAAATCTTCTTTTTTTATCAGTGCAGTAGCAACTAACAGGTTTTCCTTTTTTTCTATTTCCGTATTGAACCATTTTCTCCAAACATGTTGTTGTCCGTCAAAATTGACCACATCTGTATATGCCCATGTTGCATCTGTATTTGTTTCCAGTGTCCAATATGCACATTCTAAATATGTTCTGTCTATTAAATCATCTTCATCTAAAAAGACAAAGTATTTTGAACTTTGGTTACTATGCTTAGCACCAAAATCTCTTGTATCCGCCAGACCTCCATTTGGTTTATGTAATAAACGTATTCTACTATCTAGTTTTGAAATATTTTCAATTATATCCAGGCTTTCCTTATTGGTAGAGCCGTCATCAACTATAATCCATTCCCAATAAGGATATGTTTGGTTAAGAACCGAATTAGCAGTTTGCTCTAAGTATTTTCCACCATTCCAGAAAGCTGTTATAATTGAAATAATTGGTTTTATTTCTAAATTAATACTTTGCTTGTTCTCTCTTTCCATACCTGGCATTTGTCTATAATCAAAATAATCTTTTTCCATGTTATCTCCTTTATAATTGTTCTGCAAATCCTTTTTGTAATTTATTAAATATTAAATAACCTACAATACATAATGTGACTGAAATTGCTAGCATTATTCCAAGCAATCCTAAATCTGGCATTGTTTGGTTGTAAAATATATCTCTATATCCATTTATTATATATGACATTGGATTTATTCTTATAATCCATTGCATTCCCTCCGGAATTACATCTGCGGCAAATACTATTGGAGTTGCATAAAATAATAGCTGTAAGGCAACACCAATCAAATGTTGTAAGTCTCTAAAATACACCGTAATAGCAGATACTATTAATGTTAAACCTAAAGTGAAAATATATTGTATAATCAAGATAATTGGATAAAAGGCAAAATATTTGCTAATTCCCATTCCCTCTCCTAAAGCAAATGCAAGTATTATTATTGTTGAAATAATGAAATTAACCGCTTCACTTGTTACAACTGATATAGGAATTATTTCTCTTGGAAAATATACTTTTTTTATAATGTTTCCATTTTCAATGAACGTAAACGCCCCTCTAGATAAAGCAATAGAAAAGAAATTCCAAGGAATAAGGCCAGCACATAAAAACACTATATAGTGTGGCTTTGGATTTTTTAAGATTACTTGAAATACTACTGTATACACTATTATTTGTAATAGTGGATTTAAAAATGACCATAATATTCCAAGTACAGAATTCTTATACTTCCCTCTTATTTCTTTTTTTACATTTGTTTTTAATAATTCTCTATATTTATAAATATTTTTAAATACTTCCATTATTATTCCTTTCTTTTACGCTGTAACTTTAATATATTCTTCAATAACATCTTCAGGTTTACCATCCATACGAATAACACCTTCATGTAGCCATACAGCTCTTGTACAAAGGTCTTTTACAGACTGCATACTATGAGTAACAAAAACCATAGTTTTTCCTTCTTCTTTAAGCTCATTCATCTTCTTAAAGCACTTTTCTTGAAAATGTTGGTCTCCAACTGAGAGGATTTCATCAATAAGAAGGATATCCGCATTTACATTAATAGCAACTGAAAAAGCTAAACGCATATACATACCCGAAGAATATGTTCTAACTGGATTATCAATATATGGTCCAAGCTCTGAAAACTCGATTATTTTGTCCAGTCTTTCATCTATTTCCTTTTTTGTTAAGCCAAAAATTGAAGCATTAAAATAAATGTTTTCTCTACCTGAAAAATCCGGATGAAATCCAGCCCCTAATTCTAGAAGTGAGGTAAGCTTACCATTCGTAGTTATTTTACCTTTATTAGGATATATAATTTTTGTCATAAGCTTAAGCAATGTAGATTTTCCGGCTTCCATTAACACCAATTAAAGCGACAACCTCTCCTTGTTTTATTTTCAAATTAACATCCTTTAAAACTTCTCTTTTTTGTTTCTTATTACGTTTAAAAAACAGCAACTTTTCCTTAATAGTATTAGCCTTGTCCAAATATACATTAAAAGTTTTATATACATGTTCAACTATTATCTTATCCGCTTGCATATTTCCTCCTTTGGGTTCATTGGGGACGTTTCCGTTTGGGGACAATTGTCCCCATTTGGGACACGTCTTCAATGTTTATTGCTGACAAATATTATATCATAACAAATTACTTTGTCAAAACATTAATTTTATTTTGATAATGCCTGGCAGCCACATAGCAACAATCCATATTTTATCAATAATTCTTGGTGCATCCTTTATAGCATTCTTTTTCTTTGTTAAATAACTAAATAAAATAAAATGTTTGTATATGTACATCATTTTGCTAAATTTTACACCTTTAAGTGGCATATTAAGTATTTCTTTAAAATATTCATAATACCCATATGGATCCTTCTTAAACACTTCTTTTATGTTCTTAGTATACCCATCTGTTCTGTACTCGCATATCATAAGTGGCAAATTTATTCCCTTTATTTTATACTGTTTGTCCATTTTATGGTGCATTCTTGCCTCTGTTATAAATTTTTCTTCGTGTTCTAATTCATATGTAAACATTTTTCTAATTTTGCTGTTAAATACTAAAGCCTTTTCGCCATCTTCGCCTTGTTTAAAATACAAGTCAAACATAGTTGTAGTTTGTCCATCTTCTGTAAAGAGTTTTCCAATATTGCATAAATTTTGGTCATATTTTAAAAATGCATATGCATATATATTGTCTTCTAAACTGCAATGTTGAAGTATATAATTAAAAGCATTTTCTGTAAAATAATCATCTGAATCGCATTCTATTATATAGTCTCCTGTTGCCTTTGGCACTAATTGGTTTAGTGCTGACATCTTTCCGTTGTTTTCTTGTCTTTCATATATTATAGGCAAACTATCTTCTTCTATAAATTTTTGTACAACTTCTCTTGTATTGTCACTTGAACCATCATCCATTATTAACCATTCTATTTCTATGCCGAATTTTAAGTTTCTTTTTAAACTTTCATATAATTTTCCCAAGGTATTTGCTCTATTATATGTTGGTGTAAGTACAGATACTTTCACTAGCTTTATCCCCCTATAAGTTCAATTATTTTTCCTATTCTTTCTTCATTATGGTAATGTGTTTCCTTGTTTTCTTGTGGCTTTACTTTTATTTCTTTTAGTCCATTATATAATCCTTCTTCTGTGTTTGGAAATACTTGTGCACTTTTATATCCATCTACCGCTTCTCTTGCAGCAGTATCTGTAATAAGAATCGGCTTGTCTAATATTTTTGCTTCTTCTAGTACCATTCCATATCCTTCGAAATATGAAAATAGTGCAAAATAATCTGCCATCTTTACAAATGGATATGGATTAGGCTGTTTACCTAGTAAAATAAAGCTATCTTCAACTCCTTCTTCTTTAATTTGCCTTTGTAGAGATTCTCTTAATGGTCCGTCTCCAACTATATATACTTTTTGATTACTTCCCTCTTTTTTTAATTTACTATGCACTTTAATCCATCTATCTATTCCTTTTTGTTCTACAAGCCTTGATACTGAAACAATATTTATCGTTTTCTCATCTAACTTAGCACTAATCTCTTCAGATGCATTTTTCTTAACATTATCACTATCAATATAATTATATATAATTTGTTTTGGCTTATCAATTTTTATGTTTTCTTCGAAGCTTCTTAAATTATCTTTGCTTACAAATATCAATTTTTCATATGCTTGGTAGCTTTTCTTTTCTAATATGATTTTTAACCTAGCTTTAAAATTTGAGCCAAACACACGGTGCATATCATTATGTACCCACGCAATTTTTCTTACATTTTTATTTTTTGCAGAAAAAAGCCTTGTAACAGGTCCTTCTAAAAAAGCAATTTCTACATCATAGTCTCCTTTAACATACTTGTTATATAAATGGTATTTTCTAAAAAGCAAATCAAAACTTATCTTCTTTTTTTCATAGCTGGTAAGCTCTTTATATGTTTTATCAAATATTGTTACTCTTTTTATGTTTGGTTTAAGTTCTTTTTCGAATTCTCCTTTTGCATAGAATGTAAATATTGTTATGTCATACTTGTCAGATAATTTGTTTGCTATATCTATAAGGACTCTTTCAGCCCCTCCTAATGTTAAACCTGTAATACCAAATAGAATTTTTTTCATACAATTCCTCCTTGAGACAATGTGGGTATTTCTTAGTTATGAGGTGTGTCCCCTTGTCTCATTAATTTTATTAATAATTAATGTAGCAAGAACAACTACAAACATCATACTTGATGAATTAAAGAATGTGTAACCAGATAAAGTAGATAATGCAAAGCTTAAGAAAATTCCTCCAAGTAGCATTAAATATTCAACATCTATATTCTTCCAGTTTTTTATTCCAAATATAACAGCATAAGCAAAAATTACAAGAAGCGGTCCAACATACAGAATAAATCCAATTAAACCAAAATTAGTAATTAATGAGAGCATTTCTACTTCTAATACCAGCTCTCTATAATTTGCCATATACCCATTTCCGAATAGTAAAAGTATTGGATTTGCTTGATTCTTAACCAAGAAAATATTATATAAAGTTTGTTGCCTTCTCATGTCATTATTTATTACATTATGTTCATTGGCATAATTATATAAGTCTAAAATAGATTGCTGTGCTGGCTTGCTTAATTCATTTTCTTTAATATCATTATTATCTATTCTGTCTTTTATTTTTAGTAAGCTCCCTGAAATATGTGCCTCTGCACCTTTATCAACAATATCTCCTTCTATATCTTTTAAATGTTTCCTTCTAGCTAGAGTGGTTGAACCAATAATAGCAACAGTAGCAATAACTATAGCAATACCTATTATAATTCCTGCTAATAAAAACTTATTAAGCTTTCGTTTATTTATAACTGCCGTAATTATTTCAGCTGTTGCATATACTCCTAATGCTAATACAAAGCCAAACAGTCCAACTCTTGTGCCTATAAGAGTACAGAGGAAAATTCCTATAGCTCCAAGTAGTATCAAAATTATATACTTCTTTTTTTTACTAACTCTTGGCAGTATAATGAATAGCCCTAATGTAAATATGCTACTTAAGCTATTACCAGATTCAAACCAGCCCTTATAGCCCATTCCTTCTATATATGTAGGTGAAGACGTCCCTGTTATTATAGATAAATAGATTGAGATTATATATATTCCGAGTGCAATTAGTACAGATTTTTTTAGCTTGTCTGTATCTCTTTTGCCAAATGTAAATACATATATAAATATATTTAGTACGAAAAAGCTGTAATTTACAATATACTGTGCCTCATGTATTACATTACTATATGACATATCTGTTTTGACTTTCTGAAACAAATATAAATGTACCATTCCGTATATAGCATATATTAATCCCACAATTGCCATTTTTCCGCTTAAATTTACATTTTATAAAAATAGCAAGTGCAACTGAAACTGAAATAATAGGTCTTACAAATGTTGATGGTGAAAAGCTTGTGCCAAATGCATTCCTGAATAAAAAGCTTACCATGTCTAATATTGGGCATAGAACAATATATAGGCATAAGGCATTTTCTATTGTTAATTTTTGTTTTAAATTTTTCATAATTATTTTCCTTTTAGATTTTTATATAGCAAGTATATATATTATTTGTTTTTTAATGCTGCGTAAGCGACCAAA
>CAMVIX010000015.1 GCA_947167695.1 uncultured Clostridiaceae bacterium | reverse complement strand
TAGATAAGATGTGTCCCAAACGGTGACAAATGTCCCCAAACGGAAACGTCCCCAATTGCCATGCTTTAGTGTGCATCTTTTAGTTCATCTTTCATTGTAACTGTGATAATTGTTCCTTTTTCAACTTGAGTACCATTTAGATAATCTTGGCTTATTACTTGGCTACCAGAACCATCAAAAATGATATTCAAATCTTTCGACCTGACGGAGTTTATAGCTTGCGCTGCAGACATCCCTTTTAAATCTGGTACGGAAACAGATACTCTTACTGTATCTTCACTTGTATAAAGGAAAATTGTTGAATCTTTTAATAGCCTTATGCCAGGTTTTGGAACTTGATCTGATACTAATGTGGATTCTTTATCAACTGAAATACTTGAAACAACGTTGAATCCAGTATTTTTCAAAATCTTTTCAGCTTCAGCTACTGTTTTATTTCGCACATCTGGAACTAAAGCAGATGTATCAGATGATGTAGCTTGTATAGCTTCATTATTATCAGAAGAAATACCAAGATAAGGTAATATATCAGTAAAAATTTGATGGACAACAGGTGCTGCAATTTCCCCACCTTGATGCATGCTTCCAGTTGGTTTATATAATGTAACTAAAACTACAACCTTAACATCAGTTGTAGGAACAACTCCTATGAATGATGCAACATATCCGTCTGATGTAGAGGTATATTTTGGCTCAGATGTACCACTTTTCCCTCCTATAGAATAGCCTTTAATATCTGCATTTCCGCCAGTACCATCTGTTACAACATAACGAAGCATTTGGCACATTTTTTCTGAGGTTTCTTTTGAGATAACCTGCCTTACTTCTACAGGATCAATATTGGTAACGACACCAGTATTAGTGTTTACAGTCTGCTTTACAATCCTTGGCTTTACTAAAACTCCATCATTTACTATGGCTGAAACAGCGGTTATAAGTTGAAGGGGAGTTATTGTAAAACGTTGACCAAATGACATTGTAGCAAGTTCAATTTTTCTAATTTCGTTTTCATCATGCATTATACTGCTAGATTCACCGTATAAATCTGAGTGAGTACTTTCAAGCAATCCAAATGCACGTGCATATTTAAAAAATCTTGCAGGACCTATTCGTAAGCCTATTTGCATAAATGCAGGGTTACATGACCTACCTAATGCTTCTGGCAAGTTACTATATCCATGTGGATTGCTTGCCCAACAACTAACTGGTACATCATCTACATAGTATGTCCCCTCGCATGAAAATTCTCTAGTAGTAAGGTCAACTAATCCTTCTTCAAGAGCTATAGCAGATGTAATTAACTTAAAAGTAGAACCAGGCTCATATGTAGCACTTGCTGCTTTATTTCTCCACATTTCATATAATTTGTTTGTCTGTTCTTCATCAGAAAGCTCATCCCAGCCTTTTATTAGCCACTCATTTGGTGTATATGGATGATTTAAGTCATAGTCTGGATAGTTAGCCATAGCTAAAATGTCTCCGGTTTCGGGGTTCATAACTATAACATTTCCACCATTTTGACATCCATTTTCAATAACTGCTTGTTTTAAATATTTTTCTGCTATAGATTGCACTTTATAATCAATCGAAAGAACAACGTCGTTCCCATTTTCAGCGGCAATATAAAGTCTATTGTCATCTGGAATTTCTTGACCTGCAACATTTGCAGATGTCATTATTTTACCAGCAGTTCCGACTTAGCATTTCATCTAACGAATTTTCTAATCCCCAAAGACCTTGATTATCAGTACCACAAAAGCCTAATATACTTGAAGCAAAATTTCCATATGGATATGAACGTTTGTAATCTTCATCTATGTTAATACCAGCTGTAATTTTATTTTGATTCATCCAATCTTTTAATTTAGTAATTTTATCTTGTCCAACTTTTCGAGCTATTGTTTGAACAGATGACTCACTATTGACTTTTTCAAGAACATCATTATATTCAAGTTCAAATATTTCAGCTAAACCTTTTGCTAAAAAATCAGAATCAACTTTTTTGTCACTTGAATATCTGACTTTACCTGGATTAAGGGCGACTGTATCCACGCGAGAGCTAATTGCCAAAGGCAAACCTGTCGAATCATAGATTGTACCGCGTTTAGGGCTAATTATTCTATTAATGGTTTGTTGCTTATATGCAATTTCTTTATATTCTGCTCCTTGTACAATTTCAATCCAAAATAGACGGAAAATTAACAGTAAAAGCAACAAAAAAACAATAACCATAGTAACAGAAAGCCTTTTAGAACGCACCTTTTTATCATCTTTTTTTTCTTTATTATTCTTCATTATATCACCAAAAAGATTTTATCGCATAGAGAACTAAAAATCAATAATTTTACAAAAAATTTACAATTGAATAGTTTATAGATGTTTTTTTTAGTAATAGACGAAATATAGGAATTTTTCGGTTGAAACTGCGGACGCTTCGCTATTTTTTGCAATCAAATTTGGAACAGGTTTTAACCTGCTCCAAATTTGATTGCAAAAAACACCTCGTTTCACCTGCAAAATTCTATATTTCGTCTATTTAGTTTAGAAAAACTATTATCCATTAACTTTAAGAACCAGAGATATAGAGGAGATTAGCAGTAATACTACTAGAAAAATTTAGATTTGTACACTTGTCTGGCAAACAATTAAATGTTATAATAAATGCGGGTAAGGGAGTTTTTATGAAAAGTTTAGAAAACGAAACAAAACAAATTTTAAAAGAAAATAATTTATATGCAAACAAGAAACTTGGACAGAATTTTTTAATAAATCAAGAAATAATTGAAAATATTGTTTTAGGTGCACAAGTAAATGAGAATGATTTAGTAATAGAAATTGGTCCTGGACTAGGCTCACTAACTTCTGAATTATTAAAAAAAGCTGGAAGAGTAGTTTGTATAGAATTAGATACAAATATGGTAAATGTTTTAAACAAAAGGTTTAAAGAGCATTCAAATTTTAGATTAATACATGAAGATGTGCTAAAGGTAGATTTAAAAAGCATTATTAAAGAAGAAACGGAAACATACAACTTGAAAAGTGTAAAAGTAGTTGCAAATTTACCATATTATATTACAACTCCAATAATAATGAAATTATTAGAAGAAAAACTAGATATATCAAGTATAACGGTAATGGTACAAAAGGAAGTAGCACAAAGACTAACAGCTAAACCGGGAGATGAGTACACAGGAGCGATAACATATGCAATTAATTACTATTCAGAACCTTGTATTTTAATTGAAGTACCAAGAGAAAATTTTTTGCCAGCTCCAGAAGTGGATTCTAGTGTAATGCAATTGAAAATTTTACAAAAACCAAGTGTGAAAGTGAAAAATGAGAAAGAGCTTTTCGAAATAATTAAACTAAGTTTTATGCAAAAGAGAAAAACACTTGTAAATTCGCTTTCAAGTAATGGACAAATAAGTAAAGAGCAAATACGTGAAATCTTAGAAAAATTAGGTATGGACGAAAAAATAAGAGCTGAAAAAATAACATTAGAACAATTTGCTAAAATTTCAGATATTATTACTCAGTAATCTACATACGTTCACAGTAACTGTATAATAATTTTAATAGTAACAGACGAAATATAGTAATTTTTCGGTTGAAGCTGCGGACGCTCTGCTATTTTTTGCAATCAAATTTGGAACAGTTTTTTAAACTGCTCCAAATTTGTGCAAAAAATACCTCGTTTCACCTGCAAAATTCTATATTTCGCCTGTTTGGTTTAGAAAAGCCATTATCCAGTAACAATTCACATAAAAATCACATAAAATTAGTTGCTAAACAGGTTTAAAAGTAGTATACTATTGAAGTTGCTATTTTGAAATGCTGGGGACAGGTTTCAAACCTGTCCATTTTTTGAACAGGAAAATCATAATTTAGGCCAAAACGTGAGACAGCGGGGACATGCCTTCGCTGGATAGCGAAGACTGTCCCCATGTCTCACTATTCTTAGGAGGAAAACATGAAACAATATTTTAAATACATGAAAGGAAACTGGAAATATGCTATTCTAGCACCAATCCTTATGATTATA
The DNA here is from genome assembly GCA_947167695.1 of uncultured Clostridiaceae bacterium. Taxonomy (GTDB): domain Bacteria; phylum Bacillota; class Clostridia; order TANB77; family CAG-508; genus UMGS1754. The sequence goes on along the minus strand of CAMVIX010000015.1, from coordinate 22,160 downwards.
GATACAATTGGCAGTGTTGTGCAACCTACCTTTTTACAAAGAATCATAGATGTTGGAATTGCAAATAGCGACACAGAGTATATAATTAGAACAGGAATAATCATGTCAGCTTTAGCTATTATGTCGATGGCAGGAGGCTTTTTAGCTATGTATTATTCGTCAAAAGCTGCATATGGATTTGCAAAAAATTTAAGACAGAATATGCTAGATAAAATTCAAGAGTTTTCTTTCAGCAACATAAATAAATTCAGCACAGCATCGCTAGTTACGAGGTTAACAAATGATGTCGAAATAATACAACAGCTAGTGCAAATGATGCTAAGACTGCTTGTTCGTGCACCATTTATGTTAATTGCTGGAATAATTCTTACAATGGTAATGAGCCCAAATGTTGCCTTAACATTTGTGGTAGTTACACCGATACTTGCGGTAACTATGTTATTAGTTATAAAAAAAGCATTTCCACTTTTCACTAAAGTTCAAACTAAAATAGATAAGGTAAATTCAGTAATAAGGGAGAATTTAGTAGGTGCAAGAGTTGTAAAGTCTTTTGTAAGAGAGGATTTTGAAGCAAAAAGGTTTAACAATGCAAATGATGATTTAAAAAATACCACAATAAAAAGTTTTGGATTAATAGTACTATTAATGCCACTTATGATGCTCATAATGAATGGAGCTATAGCTGTTATTCTATGGATTGGCTCAAATGGTGGAATAGAAGTAGGTCAGCTTAGTGCAAGTATTACATATATTTCAATTACTCTTATATCACTTGTAATGCTATCTATGGTGTTTATGAATTTTTCTAGAGCAAAAGCATCATCGGACCGTATATTAGAAGTATTAAGCGAAGAGCCAGACGTAAAGCAATTAAAAGGTGAAAATAAAAAAATTGAAAAGGGAAAAGTAGAATATAACATTAAAAAATTTGAATTTAAGGATTCAGATGGAGAAGCAATTTTAAGTAATATTGTATTTACTGCAAACCCTGGTGAGACAGTTGCAGTAATTGGAAGTACAGGAACAGGAAAATCTACACTGCTTAATTTAATGCCAAGATTTTATGATGTAACAGAGGGCTATATTAAAATAGACGGAATAGACGTTAGAGACTATGACTTAAAAAGTTTAAGAGATGGAATAGGAATGGTACCACAAGAAAACAGACTTTTTAGCGGTACAATAGAGGAAAATATTAGATTTGGTAAAAAGGATGCGACAGAAGAAGAGATTAAACATGCATGTAAGATTGCCCAAATAGACGAGTATATAGAATCTCTTCCAAACAAATATGCATCAAGAGTAGAAGAACGAGGAACAAATTTTTCTGGGGGACAAAAGCAGAGATTAACTATTGCAAGAGCACTTATCAAAGAACCAAAAATATTAGTATTAGATGATAGCGTAAGTGCCTTAGACAGCACTACAGAAGCAAATTTAAGAAAAGCTTTAAGAGATGAATTTAAAAACACAACAGTATTTATGGTAACACAAAGAATAAATAGTTGTAAAACTGCAGATAAAATTTTAGTTATGGATGATGGAACAATTGTAGGAATTGGAACCCATGACGAGCTAATAAAGAATAACAAGACATACCAAGAAATAAATGATTCTCAAAAAGAAGTAATGCCAGAAGAATAGGAGGAAAAAGACTATGCCACGTGGAAGAGGTCCAATGAGCGTAAACTTTGATAAGGCGAAAGACTCAAAAGGTACAATCAGGAGAATAATGAAATACTTAGATGCACATAAGGTGACGCTTATATTTGTAGTTATATTTATTGTACTATATGTAGCCTGCAATTTAATAACATCTATTATGCTCAAACCTATAATAGACGATTATATAGTTCCAATGATAAAAAAACCAGAAGATGGTAACTTAAAAATAGCTTTTATACAGATCCTTGCAGTTTACATAGGAGTTATTATACTCACTACTATTTTTTCGTTTTTGCAATCCAAACTTATGATAAAAGTTGCTCAAAATGCTGTAGCAAAAATGAGAGAAGATTTATTTGCAAAAATAGAAAAATTACCAATACATTATTTCGACGTAAATCCAACAGGTGAATTAATGAGTAGAATAGTAAACGATATCGATAATGTAAGTATTGCATTAAATACAAGTATAAACCAAATCATATCGGGAGTTCTAACTGTTATAGCAACACTTGTAACAATGGTAGCTTTAAGCCCAATTTTAGCTTTAATAAGCATACTTACGCTACCTGTAATGCTTGTTGTTGTGAAGAAAATTGCGGAGTTCAATAAAAAACAATTCATAAAAAGCCAAGAAAGCTTAGCATCGGTTAACAGCTATATTGAAGAATATGTCTCAGGCCAAAAGGTTATAAAAGCATTTAATAAAGAAGAAGATATAAAGGATGGGTTTAAAGAAAAGAATGAAAAGCTAAGAAAAGAAGGCTTTTTAGCTCAAGCAGTTGCTGGAATTGTAATGCCAGCAATGGGTAGTTTAAGTAATATTTCAACAGCTATTACTGCGGTAGTATCAGGTATACTTGCAATAAATGGGCAAATTTCAATTGGTACTATTGCAATTTATACAAGATTTTCGAAGGAATTCTCAAGGCCAATTAATGAAATTACAAATCAATTTAATGTAATTCAGGCAGGAATTGCTGGTGCAGAAAGATGCTTTCAAATAATTGATGAAGAAGTAGAATTTCCAGAAAATGTTGGAAAGCCGGAAATAGGAAAAGTAAAGGGACATGTAGAGATTAAAAATGTATATTTTGGCTATGAAAAAGATAAACCAATATTGAAAGACATTAATATAGAAGCAAAACCAGGTCAAACAATTGCTATTGTAGGGCCAACAGGAGCTGGTAAGACTACTATAATAAACTTGCTTACAAGATTTTATGATATAAATCAAGGTGAGATTTTAATTGATGGCAAAGACATAAGAGAAATAAGTAAGGAATCATTAAGAGAAGCTTTAGGAATAGTTCTACAAGATACGGTAATGTTTAATGAAACGGTAAAGGAAAACATACGCTTTGGTAAGTTAGATGCAACAGATGAAGAAATAATAAATGCTGCTAAACTTGCAAATGCACATTCTTTTATAAAAAGATTGCCACATGGATATGATACAGTATTATCAGATGATGCAGGAAATATATCTAAAGGGCAAGCTCAATTACTAAATATAGCAAGAGTAATACTAAATAATCCGCAAGTGCTTGTATTAGACGAGGCAACAAGCAATGTAGATACGCGTATGGAGGTAAAAATTGGAGAAGCAATGAATAGCTTGCTTAAAGGTAGAACCAGCTTCGTAATAGCACACAGATTATCTACAATTAGGAACGCGGATAAAATTATTGTAATAAATGAAGGGCAAATAAAAGAACAGGGAACACATGAGGAATTAATAGCAAAACGAGGTATGTATTACACAATGTACACGGGTATTTTTGAAGAAGCAGGATAGACAAACAAAGAAAGATGCAAGAAATATTTCAACAAACATATTCACAAATTAAACTTTAAATGTTATAATATAATCATATGAAAAGGAGGAAGCATAAAGTGAACCAGATCCTTACAACAGAAAAAATATATGTTACTCCACAGCTAAAAAGAAAGAAAAAATTTTTTAAATTTGAATTCTTTTTATCTGTTCTTTTGTTGTGCCTGCTGGTTTCATTTTACATTTATGCAGAATATGACAAAAATAAAAGTGAAGAAGTAGGAAAAATGATGCTTTCCTCTGCAACGGAGCTTCAAGCAATGGCGCAAGACAATGAAGATAAAGCTAAAAAACTAAGTAAGGATGAATATGAAGTTTGGACTTTTATATTAGATGAAACAGATAATGAAGAAAAAGTAACAGAAGTAATTGTTCCAGAGACAATTAAAAATGCTCTAGAACCACAAGCAACACCAGCTATACAAGAAAAAGAAAAAATTGAAAGAGAAACATATTATGATAGCAACGGAGAACCATATTCTATTATAGCAATTCTTTCAATACCAGAGTTAGACAAAGAGTTTGCTATTTTATCAAGAACTACTGATGAGCTATTAAAAATAAACCCAACAAAATTTGAAGGCTATGAAAAAGGACCAGAACCAAATGAAGCGGGAAATCTTTGCATTGTAGGGCATAATTATAGAAATACAAAATTCTTTAGCAAAGTTCCAACATTAGAATTAGGAGATACAATAATTTTAACAGACAATTATAACCGCGCCATTACATATGTATTGTATGACAAATATGAAGTAGACCCATCAGATATATCGTGTTTAGACCAAAATACAAATGGAAAAAAAGAAGTAACACTTATTACATGTAATGATGATGGCTCTAAACGAGTAATAACAAAATTTAGAGAACAAAAATAAATAGAAAAAATAAAACAATAATAGAGACAGGATTTATCCTGTCTCTATTATTGTTAAAGCACAAAAAGATGGTCATATTCATATAATACCTTATCAAAGGAGGTTATTTCATTGGCAAAAATAATAGTTTTTAATAATGATTCAAATCGAATGGAAACATACTTCAGAGACGAGAATCAGCCTATGCCATATAATACAAATGGAACTTTAAGAGTACGTGAATTTAGAGGAGCAAGTAATTCAACAACACTTTGGACAACAAAAAGGACGATGCAAAGTTGGAATGCACAAAGATACATCTTGGGAGCACCAATACCAGTAGGCTTTGCATTCAGACGTCCATGGGAAGGTGGCCATGGTAGCCAATCACAGCACTTCGCAGGAACTGCATTTGATGCAGGGCAAGTGTGGACAAATGAACAAAGAGCAAGGCTAAGAAATAGTGCTATATCATCAGGAATATGGACATATGTAGAACCGCAAGCCTTAACACCAACATGGGTACACTTCGACAAGCGTTTTGGAGTTCCCGCATGTGGTACATCTGGATATATGCAAATAAAAAGAGGGTCAATTAGCAATTATGTACTAATTGCACAAGATGACCTAAATACACTAGGCTTTCGCACAGGTGGACTAGACGGAATATTTGGAAGCCAAACAGAAAGTGCTGTAAGAGCATATCAGCAAAGCAGAGGTTTAACAACAGACGGTATAATCGGTTGCAACACATGGCGCTCACTAGGGGAAAATGTAGTAGGAACAGGCAGAACAAGCACGACGATAGACTAATGTCCCATTGGGGACGTTTCTTTATGGGGACAATTGTCCCCATATGGGACACATTTAAAAAAATTTTAAAAATTTTTTTAAAAAAGTATTGCATTTTTTTTATATTTATATTAAAATCTAATCAAAAGTGGTAAGAAGTGGTACAAAGTGGTGGAAAAACCCATGGAGGTGAGATAAGTTGTTCATAGGTGAATACGAGCATTCTGTAGATGCTAAAGGGCGATTAATAATGCCAGCTAAACTTAGAGAAGAAATTGGGGACAAGTTTGTTGTAACCAAAGGTTTAGATGGATGTCTTTTTGCGTATTCACAAACAGAATGGACTGCTTTCGAAGAAAAATTAAAATCACTTCCAATATCAAATAAAAATGCCAGAGACTTTACAAGGTTCTTCTTATCAGGCGCAATAGAATGCGAAATAGACAAACAAGGCAGATTTTTAATTACAGGTAATTTAAGAGAATTTGCTGGTTTAGAAAAAGACGTAGTAATAATTGGAGTTAATACTAGAATTGAAATTTGGAGCAAGGACAAGTGGAACAAATACAGTAGTGAAGAAAATGTCAATGTTGATGAAATTGCGGAAAACATGACAATGCTTGGTATATAACTTTAAAAAAGTTTATATAACTACAAAAGAAACACGAAGCAACAAAAGATAAGATACTATTATTTACCTATAGTATATTTAAACAAAAGTCAAAGTGCACAAAAGAACATCTAAAATCACTTAACCTACACAAAAGAGTATTTAATAATACAAAAGACAAAACATACAAAATAAGCACAAAAGTTTACCTATAAAAAATTATTACAAAAGAATACAAATCCACTTATGATTATTTCTTTTAAATACAAAAGAAAATAATATAAAGTGGCTAGACAGTTGGTAAAAAAATCTTGCCAACTGTTTGCCATTTAAAAAAGAGGGAGAAAATTGGAATTTAAACATACACCAGTAATGCTCGAAGAATGCATAAATGGCCTAGCGATTAAAGAAGATGGGATTTATGTAGATGGAACTATTGGCGGAGCAGGGCACAGTATAGAAATTGCAAAAAGACTGTCTAAAAAAGGAAGATTAGTTGGAATAGACAGAGATGAGGAAGCTTTAGAAGTTGCAAAAAAAAGATTAAAAAATTATTCCAATATAAATTTTGTACATGATAACCATGACAATATAAAAGAAATATTAGAGCAGACAGAAATAAAAAAAGTAGATGGAATTTTATTAGATTTGGGTGTGTCTTCATATCAGCTAGATGAGAGAAACCGTGGGTTTAGCTATATGGGAGATGCAATACTAGATATGAGGATGGATAAAACCCAGAGCTTAACAGCAAAGAAAATAGTAAATGAATACAAGGAAGAAAATTTAGCAAATCTCATATATGAATACGGAGAAGAAAAATTTTCAAGAGTTATTGCTAGAAACATTGTAAAGCAAAGGCAAATAAAGCCTATAGAGACCACAAAAGAATTAGTAGAAATAATAGAAAAAAGCATCCCAGCAAGGTTTAAAGATGGACACCCAGCTAAAAGAACTTTTCAAGCGATTAGGATAGAAGTTAATAATGAATTAAAACCATTATATGAAACTATAATAAATTGCATCGATTGCTTAAATTCGGGACGGAAGATTATGCGTTATAACATTTCATTCACTAGAAGATAGAGCAGTAAAGAAAGCATTTATAGAAGCAGAAGGAAGATGCACATGCCCACCAGATTTACCATACTGTGTGTGCGGAGCAAATTCCAAAGGAAAAATAATTACAAAAAAACCAATAAAACCAAGCAAGGAAGAACAAGAAGAAAATTCAAGAAGTAAAAGCGCACTTTTGAGAATTTTTGAAAAGAGGTGAACAAAAGTAAATGGCAGCTCCGGGAAGAAGCTATAATAGATACCAATATGAAACAAGCCCTAGAAAATTAGAGCCTGTAATAGAACCACAAAGGTTACCAAGAACTCCAAAAAAGCCAAGCACAGCAAGCAAGAAAAACAAACAGGAACAAGTTGCAAAAGCAAAAAAGATAGCAGCGAAAACCAAAGCAAAAATGGTAACATATTTAGTGGTCGGTTTTGGTGTACTTTATGCCATTAGCTTTCAAAATTCACAGATAAATGAGGCGTTTACTAAGAAACAGTCACTAGAGAGAAAAATCTCTCAAGTAAAAAAAGAAAACGAGCAACTTGAGGTGAGCATACAGAACAGTTTAAACTTAAGCCAGATAGAGGCTTTAGCAAAAGAACGATTAGGAATGCAGAAGTTAACAAACAAACAGACTATTTATATAGACCTACCTAAAAAAGATTATGTAGAAGCAGGTAGCAAAGAAGTTAAGATAGAAGAAAACGAAGGCTTTTTAGATAGCATAATTAATTACATAAAGAATATATTTAAATAAAAGATTATTTATAGCAAATTATAAATAATCTTTTTTTTAACTATTAAGAAATTTTTGGTAAATCTGGGGACGGGTTTGCAAACCCGTCCCCAGATTTATTAAACAATATCTATTTTAGGAGGGGTTGTTATGCTAGAGGTAGCCTTAAAAAGAAACAGAAGAATTAAAAAATCACTCTTTATTGTTTTCGCATTATTTGTTTTGCTAACAGCAAGAATTGGTTTTATTCAATTTGTACAAGGAGAAGAACTACAAACGAAGGCTTATGTCCAGCAAACAATGGATAGAAACATAAATCCAAAAAGAGGAACTATATTTGATGCAACAGGAAAAGTAGTTTTGGCAATGAGTGCAACTGTGGAAACGGTAACAATTAATCCAACTAACATTGCAAAAGAGAACAAAGAAAAGGTAGCGAGAGAATTTGCTAATATATTCAATCTAGATTATGAAACAACATTAAAAAAAGTTGAGAAAAGAAGCTCAATAGAAACAATTGTAAAGAGAGTTGATAAAGATAAAACAAATCAGCTAAGGGAATGGCTAGAAAAAAACGAAATAACAAATGGAGTAAATATAGATGAGGATACAAAGAGATACTATCCATATAATAGCTTAGCATCTCATGTGATTGGATTTTGTGGCACGGACAACCAAGGCTTAGACGGAATAGAACTGACATATGATAGTGATTTAAAAGGGGAAAAAGGCAAGATTGCAAAAATAGCAGATGGAAAAGGCGGAGGCTTGCTTGATGAAGGAGAAGAATATACACCAGCAATTCAGGGCAAAGACTTAGTTTTATCAATAAATATGTCTGCACAAGCAATAGTAGAAAAATATCTAAAAGAAGCTTGCATAGATAATAAATGTACAGATGGTGGGAGCATATTGGTAATGAACCCCAAAACTGGCGACATTATAGCAATGGCAAATTATCCAGACTATAATCTAAATGAGCCATTTGAACCAAACACTGATGAACTAAAACAGGTTTGGGAAACACTTTCAACTGGAGAAAAAAATACAGCTCGTCAAAAAACATGGAGAAATAAAGCAATTGCGGATAGTTATGAACCAGGCTCGGTTTTCAAATTGCTAACTGCATCGGCAGCTATTGAAGAAGGAATTGCAACAACAGATAAAGAAGGGGCATACAACTGTGGAGGTGGAATAGAAGTTGGAGGTGTACGAATTAGGTGCTGGAGGTATTATAGGCCACATGGTATGCAAAGCTTAAGACAAGCGCTAATGAATTCATGCAATCCAGTATTTATAGGACTCCGGCCAAAAGATAGGAAAACAAAAGTATTATGAATACTTAAAAAGATTTGGGCTCTTAGATTATACGCACATAAACTTAACAGGTGAGGCAAAGGGAATTTTTTTACCAGAAGCAAAAGTAGGACCAGTTGAACTTGCAACAATAAGCTTTGGCCAAAGATTTGAGGTAACACCCCTTCAAATGGTTAGAATGGTATCTGCTATTGCAAATGGTGGAACTTTAATGGAACCAAGGATTGTGAAACAAATAATAGATACATCTACAAACGAAGTAGAAAATATTGAACCAAAAATTCAATCAAGAGCAATATCTGAAGAAACAGCAAAAAGCGTTTTAAGCATGATGGAATCTGTTGTAGCAGAAGGAACTGGAAGAAATGCTCAGGTAAAGGGATACAGAATAGGTGGAAAAACAGGAACCTCAGAAGACGGAGTAGATACTGGAAAATATGTAACATCATTTGCAGGAGTAGCACCAATATCAGATCCACAAGTGGCTATATTAATAACACTGTATAATCCAACAGGTGAGGGTGGACACCAAGGAGGTGGCGTTGCAGCACCTATAGCATCACAGGTATTAGGGGAATTGCTACCAGCTTTAGAAATAGCACCAGATGATACCAATCAAATTGAACAAAAACAAGAGACAGAGGTGCCAGAGGTACGAGGGCTGACAGTAACTGATGCAGAAAAATTATTAAAAGAAGTAGGATTAGATGCAAACATAAATGGAAAAGGAGAAATAAACAAAGATGAAGTAAAAGTAAAGGACCAAGTACCAAAACCAGGGCTAAATATATATACTGGCACTAAAATTGAGCTGTATACTTGAGAAAATTAGAATAAAATGATATAATATGTCAAAAAAAGATTGGAGAAAGAGATGAAAGTTACATTTTATTCTAATTTCTTAACACATCATCAAGTACCATTTTGCTTAGAAATGCAAAAAAGGCTGGGAGATGATTTTAAATTTGTATCCACTATAAAAATTTTCAAGTGGCGCTTAGACCTTGGCTTTGAAGATTTAGATCAAAAGTACGATTTCGTTGTGAGAAGTTATGAAAATGATGAACAACTTAAATACGCTAAACAGCTTGCAATAGACAGCGATGTTGTTATAATTGGTTCTATACCAGATGACCTTATAGTAGAACGATTAAAGCTAGATAAACTAACATTTAGATATAGATATAGGATATTTATATTCCCAGATGGCTTTTGGAAAACTATATTTAACAAGGAAAAAATGAAGCTTTTTTGGGACAGACATATAAAATATAGAAAAAACAAAAACTTGCATTTATTATGTGCAAATGCATATGGAGCAAGGGATTTTAATAAGTTTGGACTCTATAAAAACAGAACCTACAAATGGGGATATTTTCTTGAAAATAATCACTATGATATAGACGAACTTATAAAACAAAAAGAGCAAAATGATACCATTCAAATTATATGGGTTGCAAGATTCATAAAATGGAAACATCCAGAGGTTGCTATAAGACTTGCTAAAAACCTTAAAAAACAAAGCTACAAATTCAATATTCAAATGCTTGGAACGGGAAAGCTAGAAGAGAAAATTAGAAATAAAGTCAAAAGTGAGAATCTGTCAGATGTTGTCCATGTTGTGGGGCAAGTTCCTAGTGATAAAGTTAAAGACTATATGGAAAAAGCGAATATATTTATCGGCACAAGCGACAGCAATGAAGGTTGGGGAGCTGTTATGAATGAATCAATGAATGCAGGGTGTTGCATAATAGCAAATAGACGAATGGGATCAGTACCATTTTTGATAGGAGACACAGGAGCAGGGCTTATGTATGAAGACTATCAAGACCTTGAAAACAAAGTAAAACAGGTAATAGACGATAAAGAACTAAGACAAAAATTATCGAAAGAAGCATATAATTATATAACTACAAAGTGGACGGGAGAAGTCGCAGCAGAAAATGTTATAAAGATGTTTGAAGATGTAATAAATAAAAGAGAGATTTCTGTAAAGACGGGACCGGCAAGTAGACTATAAAATGTAAAAGGCAAAAGTAATCTTATAGGAGCGATTTAAGGCATTCGATAAAAGGGGGATAAAATGGATAAAATATCAATAATAATACCTGCATATAATGTAGAAAAATATTTAAATCAAAGCTTAGATTCTGTATTGAGACAGACATATAAAAATCTTGAAATTATTATAGTAAATGATGGCTCAAAGGACTCAACTGGCAAAATTGCTAATGAATATGCAAAACTTGATGGCAGAATTAAAGTTATTCATCAACCAAACCAAGGCTTGCCAACAGCGAGAAATGTAGGAATGGAAATTGCAACAGGCAAATATATAATGTTCCTAGATTCAGATGATTTCTATGAAGATAATTCGTGTGAGGTTCTATATAATGAAATAAAGAAGCATGATGCAGATTATGTAGTAGGAAATTATATACATACAACTTCTGATGGAATAAAATGGGAAAAGCCTTTATTTGACGTAGACATATACGACAATTTTAAATTATCAATAAACGATTTTCAAAAATCTTTCTTTGTGATGAATTCTGTAGTATGGAATAAAATCTTTAAAAAAGAGTTTATAGAAAAGCATAATTTAAGATTTATACCAAGAACAATAGCTGAAGATGCAATATTTTCAACATATTGCTATGTGCATACAGATAAAGGCTATTATATAAAAGATGTGGTATATAATTATAGGCAAAATCAAGCAAATGCATCTATATCAACAAATTGCAATATGGATTATTTTATCAATTTAAATGGGGCATATAAATTGATATTTGAAAATTTCAATTCAACAAATAACATAGGATTCTACAGATTCTTCTATGCAAGGATAATGCCATATTTATTATGTAAAATTATAGATACAGATTCATTAAAAACCGATGAAGAAGTAATAGAAGTTTTAAAAATGCTAGGTTGGTTTTTTAAACAAAAGGAAGAATATAATGTAGCAGTAGTAAATGAAAGACTATTAAAAATTGTAGAACACATAAATTCTGAAGAATACGAAAGTGCTGTAGAAGAAATTAAAAAGACAAAGGCATACAGAAAAGGTATAAGTGCAGTTGAAGGAGAAAAAATGTATGCACCAAGTAAAGAGTTATATAAGAAAATGAGTGAGTAAGAACAAAGGTGAAAACCAAAGTTTTCACACTGGCGTTTCCTTCATGCAATTCAACATTTAGGGACAGGTTTGTAAACCTGTCCCTAAATGTTGAATTGTAAATCTTGTATCTAAATACGATTTTTGCCAAAAGACTTGCTTTTGTTAACATAATGTGATACAATAATGCAGTAAAATTAAATATATGAGGTGTATCAAATGTTAAAAAGCAAAGCAAAACTGATTGCGCTAGCTTTTGTAATATTTGCTATTTCCTTTATTGCGTTAAATAGTACTAACTATGCAGCATATTTAAAATCAAACAATGAAGGGATAACAAATTGGAAAGTCGCAATTACAAGTGATGCAAAAGATTTAAAAGATACACGCAAGATAAAATTTGAATTAGAAGACAACCCAAACATAGCGAAAGGAAAAATTGCACCAGTGTCAAAAGCAAAAGCTAAGATTGAGATAGACTGCAAAAACACAAATGTGCCAATTGAAATTCTTGCTACAGCAGATGAAACAGAGATTACAAATCCTTTAAAACTGTCAGCAAAAATAGATGATGAAGAATACATTTTAGGAACAAGCAAGATTTTTGAATTAGAAGATGGAAAAATATTTACAGATGAAAATGGTAAAAAGACACTAACCCTTGAACTGGCATGGGACTATAATGGAGGAAATGACAATTTAGACACAACTCTTGGTATAATCGGTGGAAAAATCAGCATCCCAGTTACGATTAATGTAAAACAACATATTTAAAGCAAAAAGGGAACATACACCAAAAACAGGTTGGATTTGAATCCAACCTGTTTTCGGTGTGTGTCCCCTTTTTGCTTCCTATTTCCAGACTCGTCCAACTGGCACACTCTCAGCTTTTTTATTACAACAATATTACAAATATTACAAAAATATTACAGAAATATTACAATTATATTAAGTTTTAAGAAGAATTATTTACAATTAAAAATCGACATGCTATACTCTAAATGTACAAGATGTGACACGAAGTAATAGTTAAGGAGGAGAACTTACAAAATGAGGAAAGCAATTAGCGTAATTGTAATTATTCTTTTACTTCCAATACTATTTGTAAATGGTGTAATACTTATAAATTCTATAGTTAATCCAGACAAAATTCCATCGTTTTTTGGTTGGAAACCATTTATAGTATTATCAGGCTCTATGGAAACAGAAATATTTCCAGGAGACCTAGCAGTAGTAAAAGACTTAGGAACAGATAATTTAAAAGTAAATGATGTAATAGCTTTCAAAAGTGGAGACATCGTAATAACACATAGAATAGTTGAAATAAAAAATGAAGAAGGCCAAATAAAATACATAACCAAAGGTGATAACAATAATACAGAAGATGTTGGCTTTGTATTACCAAAAGATGTTGAAGGCGTTTATCAGTTCAAAATTTCAGGACTTGGAAACTTAGCAATGTTTTTACAAACACCAACAGGAATGGTAGCATGCCTTTCAATTCCATTACTATTACTTATAGTATTACACATGAAAGAAAGCTCCGAAGATAGACAATACTTAAAAGAAAAAGCAAATAAACAAAGAGAAATGGAACAAGAAATAGAAGAATTAAGAAAAAAGAATGAAGAATTACAAAAAGAAAAATTACCTAAATAAACTTGTCTTTAACTTTTTAATGTTAATATAAATTATTCTAACAGTAGAAAGGGGGGAAAACAAATGAAAAAGAACAGAACAACAAGACTTGCAATCTTACTTTTAGCTTTAACTATGGTAGTATTAATCCTTGTTTCTGGAACATATGCTAAATACACATCTTCAGCAACAGGTACAGATACAATAGCTGTAGCAAAATGGGATATTAAATTAAACAATACACAAATTGCTACAGGTTCACCTGTAACTGCTACTATCAATTTGTTCGATACAATACTAGACACAAAAGATGGAGCAGAAGAAACAGACGTTGACGAAACACAAACAAACAAATTAATAGCACCAGGTACAACAGGCTCATTTGCTTTAGCATTAGTAAATGATTCAGAAGTAAATGCTACTTATGATGTAAACTTATCAATTTCTAATACATCAAACATACCATTAGAATTTAGTACTGATGGTGGAACAACATGGGAACCAACAATATCAGATGCTAATGTTACTGGAAAAGCTATAGCTATGAATGGTGGAACAAGTACAACAACTGTACAATGGAGATGGGCTTACCAAGTACAAGATACTGGCTCAAATCCTGCAACTTATGCTACAAGAGATGGAGTAGATACAGCTTTAGGAATTGCAGCAAGAACAACACGTCCAGAAGTAACTGTAACAGTTGAAGTAGTTGCAACACAAGTAGACTAATTAGAAAACTAATTATATTTTGGGCGGGCTACCATGCCCGCCCTATTACAAATATGTTGACAAAAGCTAAAAAACGTTTTTGTGAGCATATTTGCAAAACCAAAGAAAGGAGAAAAGTAATAATGCAAGATCAAATACTTGAAAAAGAAAAAACAACCAAGCCACAAACAGAAAATCAAGAAATATATGAAGATTTAGAATATACAAATAAAAAAAGAAGAAAAATAAGAATTATTATTGGAATAATAATAGCTATAATATTACTTACTATCCTTATATGCTTTAGGCTTGGAAGTATAGGCTTTAATGCCTTTACATCCTGGGAAATAGATTCAATAGAATTAACAGGAGAAAATTTGCAAATTGAAAACAATACAAAACTAAATATCTTTGGTGGACTAAATTCAAATGCAAACAATAAAATAGCACCAATGTCAAGTGGCACATATAGATTTAGTGTAAAAAATAAGTCCGGCTATGATATGATATATAATATAAAATTTGAAGATGCAATGGATAACAGAATAAATATGAAATACAGGCTTAAAATAGACAACATCTATGTAAGAGGAAATTACGATAAATATGTAAGCTTAGATGAACTAGATTTAGAAAATATAATAGTACCAAGAGACTCAGTAAACATATATACTCTAGAATGGCATTGGGAAAGTGATGATGAAAATGACACAAAAATAGGAACAGCAAAGGACGACATATATTATTATTTCAAATTGCAAATAACTTCAAACATTTACAAAAAATAAAGGAGCGAAGAAGTAGATGCTATATACTGAAGAAGCTATATTAAAGCGTAAACACAAAGCAGAAGTAGTAAAAAGAATAATCTCGAGCATAGCATATATTTTGGTAATACCATTATTGATATACAACATTTCTCTCATTCTTCAAGCATTTGCAAATCCAAATAAAACACCAAGTTTTCTAGGAATAAAAACCTATGCAATTATATCACGGAAGTATGGAGCCAGAGCTTAAAGTAGGAGATATAGTATTAGTTAAAGAAGTAAATGAAGGAGAATTAAAAAAGGATGATATTATTTCATTTAGACAAGGTCAAGGTGTTGTAACACACAGAATTATAGAATTAGATGAAAATGAAAAAAAATATAAAACAAAGGGCGATAACAATAATGTAGAAGATAAAGAAGAGATAACCTATGCACAAGTAGAAGGAAAGGTAGTAGGAAGAATTCCTTTTTTAGGCAAAATATCAGGACTACTGCAAGGCAAAATCACAATAATTGTTATTGCTCTTATGGTGTATATATACTTTTCACATGCAAGCAAGGTAAATCGAATTAAAAATAGAAGAAAAGTTAAAAGAATGAAACATGAAGAGGAAAAAAAGTAAAAAAGTAAGGAGGGTACGATAATGAAAAAGAAAAGCGTATTTAAATATTCAGATTTTGCAATATTTCTATTATTGTGCCTAATTGTATTTACATTATCTCAAGCATTTAATACAACCTCAAAGTATAAATCAGAGGCAAATGCATCATCAAGTGCAAAAGTTGCAAAATGGGATGTATCAATAACACCTGTAACACAGACTAATTCATTTAATATGGTTGCAGGAAATACAGCACCGATAGAATACACAGTAAGAGTAAATAGTAATTCAGAGGTTTCTAGTATTTACTCTATAGTAGTATCAAACATACCAAATAATGTGAAAGTGTCTTTGGATGGTGGTTTAGAGCAGATACCTACGAACAATACAGTGACATTTCAAAATGCTGGAATGCTTAATGTAGGTAGCACAAATACTTATAATGATCACAGACTTGTATTTGACGCACCTATAGAAGCATCAGCAGTATCCAATAACAGTATAAATATACAAGTTGAATTTATACAAAAAGATTAAGATGGAGGAGAGTAAAGTAAGTAATGTATAAGAAAAATGCAAAGTGGCTTTTGCTAGGCATTCTGGCTGTAATTATACTTGCAATGATAACATCTTCACTTGGAAAATATACAGAAACAGTAAACACAGCAGTAACATTAAACATTACAAAACCAACATATACTATAAGATTTCATCCCAATAATGGAGGACCAGACAACTATACTGAACAAAGTTTTACATATGGAACCTCACAAGCTTTGAATCCGAATACCTCTTTTACAAATGGGAATTTGGCTATACTTGCTTGGACAACGAACGCAGATGGAACAGGAGATTCATATGAATATGAGCAAGTAATTACAACTGGACTTACACAAACAAATGGAGCAATTATAGATCTATATGCAAAATGGGGAGCGGCAGAATACTGGGTAACATATGTTTATGGAGATGAATCTTTCAAAGGAGACAGTTATATTAATTCAGGAATAGCATTATTTAGTCAAGCAAATATTGATAGAGACGCTGAAGTATCATGTAGCGTAAGCAATTTTACTCATGGTAGTGCAGACAGAGATTTAATAATAAGCCATCAATGTGAAGATGGAGCTCCATATCAAGGATTTTCTTTTGGATATAGAACAGATTCAGATACAGGGTCAGCAATAAAGGTTCAAATAACAAGTAGAACAATGGGACAATATATTCAACCATGGGGAAAAACATCAGGAGATATTACATTTAAAAAACTCGGAGCAGGAACAGACCGCGCAATGTATGTAGATGGAGTATATACTCTTAGCTATGGTGATTTTTACCGGTACGTTTGAAGCCCCATTAATCTTTGGAGCGAATATAGATACAGCTCATAATAATAATGTAAGAAGATACCTTCACGCTGATTTATCAAATATGACAATAAAATTAAAATATACATATGAGGAAATCCAACAGCTGTCTAGCAATTTACCTACCCCGACACATGCATTTCATATGTTTGATGGATGGTATACATCTGAAAGTGGTGGAACAAAAATAACTGCATCAAACCCTATTACACCATCGACTAATATTACACTTTATGCACAATGGTTAGGAAGTGCCGTAGTGACTTTCGATGCAAATGGTGGAGTTGGATCGATGAGTAATGAAAAATTTGGAAATACTGCGCAACCAATATCTGCTAACACGTTTTACAGAAGTGGATATGGATTTGTTGGGTGGAATACTGAGCCAGATGGTAGCGGGACAAGCTATAATGATAAGGAATCAGTGACAATAACTGAAAATACTACATTATATGCACAATGGGAGCCATTCCATTCAGGTACAGATTATTTTTACGCAAAGGGATCAGTTTGCTTTGTCGGCACAGATGAGAGAATAGTAAATTCGGGAATAAAACTATTTTCATCGAGTAACTATAATAGAAATTTTGAAATATATTATGACTTTATAGAATTATACGGCTCAAATGTAAACCAAGCAGTATTAATGAACACTAAAGATGAAACTGGTTCACCATATCCTGGAGCTGTAAATAGAATGCAAGACACTACAAAGTTGCAAATTAAAGTTGACCGTGCAACGGGAACTGGTAACAGTTATCAAAGTAATCAACATGAAACAATAACTTTTGCCTCTCTTAAAAATGTAAGAATGATTAGAATAAATGGAAAAATATATTATAGTGTAAACGGTGGCACTTTTAAAGAAACATTAGATTTTACAAATTATGAAAGCACAGCTGTTTCTGAGGTTGAAGTAGCATTCGGAGGAGCAATAAGACCAAACGGTACTAAATTAAGACCTTTAAGAGGCGTACTTGCAAATATGTATGTTGGTTTTATTGATGATAGTATAACTTTAGCAGATTACGAAAACGGTTATACTGCGCCAAGGACAGGAGCAGCATCTACATCTGCACATGATAATACATCTACATTAGCAGTTCCAAAAACATTACTAACAAAGCTACAAACAAAACAATTATCAACAGCGACACCAACGGTAATGCCGACAATAACACCGGCAGCAACACCAACTGTAACGCCAACAATAACACCAGCAGCAATACCAACTGTAACGCCGACAATAACACCAGCAGCAACACCAACTGTAACGCTGACAGCAATGCCAACAACAACGCCGACTGTAACACCGACAGAAACGTCAACAGCAACACCTACAACAATGCCAAAATAATAACATGAACATTTATTCAAAACAAACATTAAAAAATATATAAATTATTATTTTGCTTAAGGTAAACATTATAAAAAACATATGAAAGGATGGAAGTTATGTATAAGAAAAATGTAAAGTGGCTTTTACTTGGGATATTAGCAATAATTATCTTAACAGTAATTAATTTTTCATCGAGCAAATATACTACAACATTAAATACACAAATTACATTAAATATTAAAAAACCTACATATACGATAAGATTCCATCCAAATAATGGAGGCGAGGATAGTTATAAAGATCAAAGCTTTACATATGGAACAGCTCAAAACTTAACAGTAAGTAGTTTTACTAAATCAGGAAATAGATTTAAGGAATGGAATACAGAAGTTGATGGAAGTGGAGTACCATATGCAGATGAAGCAGAAGTAATCAATTTAACTCGGGACAAATGGGCAGATAATAGATTTATATGCAATGTGGGAAGAAGCAGAAGTGACTTACACAGTTATCCATAAAAAAATGAATTTGGATGGTACAACATATACAACTGAAGAAACAGCAGTAATACCAGCAGAAGCAGGGACTGAGGTAATACCTATCCCAAAATATTATGAAGGATTTATCGCACCATCGGAGCAAACAGCTATTGTTGCTGCAGATAATTCTACAACAATAACATATTTATATGAAAGAAAACAATTTCATGTATCTTTTGTCTATGAAGATTTATTAACTATTAGTAATAGAATAACTTCAGGTTATTACTATTACGGACAACCAATAACCATAGAATTTACACCAGATGTAGAAGGAGTTACATTCCATTTTGATGACTATTTAATTACAACAATAGATGAAGAAAATGTTAGAAGCAGTACAACAATAGATAGAGATGATTTAGAAGAGGAAACTTTTCCACTGGAAATAACGGTTAAAAATAATTTAATTATTGAACCTGAATTTTCTTCATATCCAGTTGGATACTTTAAGCCATTTAATGGTACTCCTTGGATTCAAGGAGCATATGCCGCAAATCATAATGTAGTATACAATAATTTATACACTGATATTCAAAATCTTGCAGGTTTAGGACCTCTACAAGACCCAGCTAATAGTGATTATGATGAATTTATGTTCGGAGACATGAATAACCCTACAGATGGTCTATCCAAAAAAGGTATAACAGAGTTTAAACGTAATACTACATACACAATGGATCAATTAGATGACTGGTATGAACATGGTGGCGGACCAGTAGATGTTATGCTCGTTTCAAACACAGAAGACGATGGATATAAAAGCCCTACACCAGTATATGCTTGGACTGATGGAACAACAATGTACTGGGATAGCCGTGCATATATTGTAAAATTTCACCCAGATACAGTTGCACCATTCTATTGTATGACTGCTGCAACATCTATTGATTTAACAAATATTGACACGAGTTTAATTAAAAGTTTTTATTCATTTTTCAACTCATGTTTGAGAGTGACTGAAATTAAAGGATATATTAATACTTCTGGAATAGTAAATCCAGGAGCAAGTGATACATTTGACTATGCAAATGATACTGATAATAATACAAGTAGCAAGTATGGTATGGCATATATGTTTAATGATTGCAAGAAGCTAACAAGCATAGATGCTTCTAAATTTGATACTTCGAATGTTATTGACATGAAGAGAACGTTTGCAGGTTGCGCTGAAATTACTAATCTTGATTTATTTAGTTTTGATACATCAAATGTAAAGAGTATGTACTGGATGTTCAGAAAATGTGCTAAATTAACGGAAATGCGCCTGTCAAGCTTTGATACTCGCAATGTAACAAATATGTATGGTATGTTTAATGCATGTACAAAATTGAAAACAATTTTCTTAGGCAATAATTTCCTAACTCCTAGTTTGGTTACTTGTAATGAAATGTTCCTCGGATGTAGTACATTGGAAACAATATATGCATCATCAGACTTTGATAGAACAAATGTAGTAAGAAGTGCAAACATGTTTTCATCTTGCAAAAAATTAGTTGGTGGAAAGGATACAGGTTACGATACACCATTTGACAGTACAATAATAGACAAAACATATGCACAAATTGCAAACGATAATCATCCAGGTTACTTTACATCAAATGTTCAAGGCACGAGATACTATATAGAATATGATTTAGATGGTGGAACTGCTGAAAACAGAACAAGTTATTATAAAACAACAACATCATTTAGTTTGTCAAGACCAACTAAAGATGGATATACATTTACAGGTTGGACAGGCTCAAATGGAGATGAACCACAATTAGATATAACAATTGAACAAGGTACAACAGGAGATAAAAGCTATGTTGCACATTTTGAGCCTATAACATATAGAATAATGTTCGATGCAAATGGTGGAACAGGAACGATGACATACCAAAACTTTACTTATGACATTGCTCAAACATTAAAACCAAATGCATTTACGAAGGAGAATAAAATATTTAGTAAATGGAACACTGAGGAAGATGGTTCTGGCACAAGCTATGAAGATGAAACAGAAGTATCTAATTTAACAACTACAGACGGCGATACAATTACATTATATGCGCAATGGAAAAATCCAAGTTACAATATCTTATATAATTATGGTGACTTTACATTTACTGGCTCAAATTATATGGATGCTGGGATACAATTATATAGTGCAGATAACTTTGATAGGGACTTTGAAATTACATTTGATGTAAGTGATTTTACAGTTATAACTTCTAGTGATAATAGAAACACGATTGTTTCTGCACAATACGAAGATAGTGCTCCATATCCTGGCTTTGCACTTCAATATAGAGGGGAAAAAGATAAAAAAGTCCATTTCCAAGCGAACTCTTTTAATTCAGGATATACTGGAAATACGTGGATCAATCCTTCAACAACGAATTCTGGCTCAGTAGCTATTTTAAAAGAAGATGGCTTGATATACTTTAACTCTCAGAATGCAAAAGAAGGAAATGGTGGAACTGGAAATATTGTCAATTTTAATGAGATAAAAGATTCTGACAGAACAAAAATGATGGCAAAGGATCTTCCACTAACATTTGGAGCAAACTTTGATTCAAGAAATAACAAATTAAGAAGATATTCGCATGTTACATTAACGAATGTTACCGTCAAACTGTTATACGAACCCTCAGAAATAGAAAGTATATCAATACCAATACCAAAATTTACAGGATATACTTTTGATGGATGGTATACTGCTCCAAATGGTGAAGGAACAAAAGTTACATCTGGAGCACAAATAACAGATGTGAACACAACACTTTATGCTAATTGGGTTAGCCAAGGAAATGGCACTAATCAGACTAATGCTCTTAATAAAGCAAATGCCCAAAATGATACTAACATGACAGAAAATATAAATACCATGACAAATAATGCAATTACAAAAGATATTACGAATGAAGTAGAAGACTTGAAAACAAATGAAATAGAGAACACAAAAAATGCTAAAATAACAGAAAGCGTAAATAATGATGTGCAGGATGATATTACTACAGAAGAAAAACAAAATGAAGAAAGTCAAGATGTTGTAGAAAAGACATCTGAAAAACAAGACGACAATACAATAGAAAATACAACAATAGATGACAAAACCAATAATGTGCAGGATGATATTACTACAAAAGAAAAACGAAATGAAGAAAGTCAAGATGTTGTAGAAAAGACATCTGAAAAACAAGACGACAAT
>CAMVIX010000014.1 GCA_947167695.1 uncultured Clostridiaceae bacterium | reverse complement strand
CTAAAACTGCTTCAAAGAAGACGGCTACTAAGAAAGCTACCGAAGCTGCTAAAACTACTTCAAAGAAGACGGCTACTAAGAAAGCTACCGAAGCTACTAAAACTGCTTCAAAGAAGACAGCTACTAAGAAAGCTTCAGAAGCTACTAAAGCTGTTTCAAAGAAGACAGCTACTAAGAAAGCTTCAGTAGCTACTAAAACTACTTCAAAGAAAACGGCTACTAAGGAAGCTACCGAAGCTGCTAAAACTGCTTCAAAGAAGACGGCTACTAAGAAAGCTACCGAAGCTGCTAAAACTACTTCAAAGAAGACGGCTACTAAGAAAACTTCAGAAGCTGCTAAAACTACTTCAAAGAAGACGACTACTAAGAAAGCTACCGAAGCTGCTAAAGCTACTTCAAAGAAGACGACTACTAAGAAAGGTACCAAAGCTACTAAAGTTGCTTCGAAGAAGGCTGTTTCTAAAAAGGCTCTTACTGTTACGCCTGAATATTATGATTTGCCATATCATTATAATCAAACAATTGTTAAGGTGCTTGCACAAACACCTAAAACACTATTCGTTTACTGGGATGTTTCAAGTGATGATACTGAAAAACTGATTAATCAATTTGGATATAATTTCTTTAATAACACAGTTCCTTTTCTAAGGGTTCACGATAATACAAATGGAATTAGTTTTGATGTAGATGTAGATGACTTTGCAAATGGTTGGTATATTCATGTAAATAATGCAAAAGCCGATTACACTATTGAACTACTTAGAAAGCAACGACCATATGTGGAAAAAGTAATTGATAATCCAATTTACATAACTTCATCAAATACGATTGAAACGCCAAATGACCATATCTTATTTGATGAAAACAGGCATACTGTTTTTTATAGAAATGTAAAAACAGGTAAAATAATTTCAAAAGATATTACAAGTATATCTCTTCTTAAGAAAATCGGTAAAATTTATAATATATATGATTTATACAAGAAAATTTATAAAAGTGAAGATGTTGGTGAATTGTTTGACTTAAATAATCCGGGCTCTGGAAATCCAACTTCTACATTTAAATAAGAGGAGATTAGAAATGAAACAGGTAAAAGGATACGTAAGTTTTATATTACATGCTCATTTGCCATTTATACATCATCCAGAAAGTGAAGACTATTTAGAAGAGCAGTGGCTATTTGAAGCAATATCTGAGACATATATTCCGTTATTGTCAAACTTTAAAAAATTAGAGGAGGAAAAAGTAGACTTTAGGTTAACAATGTCACTTACTCCCCCTCTTCTTTCTATGTTAGATAATAAACTACTTCAGCAAAGATATATAAAATATTTGAACAAGCATATAGAACTTTCTCAAAAAGAAATAGAGCGAACCAAATACGATGGAAGATTGAATAAACTCGCGCATTATTATTATGATAGATATTCAAACGATTTGCATATATTTAAGGATATATATAATTGTAACTTAATTCAAGGATTTAAATACTTTCAAGATGTTGGAAAATTAGAAATAATTACTTGTGGTGCAACACATGGCTACTTCCCTATACTTTTTGTTACAGAACAAACTGTTAAAGCACAAATTGCAGTTGGCGTACAGATATATGAAAAATATTTTGGAAGAAAGCCTCGTGGAATTTGGCTTCCTGAATGTGGCTATGTTCCTGAAGCTGATAAATATCTTAAGGAATTTGGAATAGAATATATTATCACAGAATCGCATGGGATTTTATATGCAGACCCTACTCCTATTTACGGCACATTTGCCCCTATTGTTTCTCCTGAAGGAATTGTAGCTTTTGGGCGTGATATTGAAACATCAAGACAGGTATGGAGTTCTATTAATGGTTACCCAGGAGATTTTAATTACCGTGAATTTTACAGAGATATTGGTTATGAAACTGATTACGAATATATAAAACCTTATATAGCTTCTAATGGTGTTCGCGTTCATACAGGCATAAAATATTATCGTATTACTTCAAAAGATAACAATAAAGACTACTATGAGCCACAGTGGGCAATGGATTCAGCAGAAAAGCAGGCTGGTCATTTCTTAGATTGTAGAGTAAATCAAATAAATGAACTGTCAAGTATAATGGACACACCGCCTATTATTACATGCCCTTATGATGCAGAACTTTTTGGGCATTGGTGGTATGAGGGTCCATACTGGCTATATATATTATTTAAAAAAATATATTATGATGATTGTAATTTTAAACTAATTACACCTGGAGAATATATAGACAAATATCCTGAAATTCAAGTTTGTTCACCATGTCGTTCTAGCTGGGGGGCTCGTGGTTATAGTGAAGTTTGGCTTAATCCTACAAATGACTATGCTCACAGGCATTTACACAAAGCTGGAAATCGTATGGTAGAGCTTGCAAATAAGTTTCCAAATGAAGGAAATACTTTAAGAAGGAGAGCTTTAAATCAGTGTGCTCGCGAATTGCTTCTCGCACAAAGTAGTGACTGGCTGTTTATTATAACTAATGGGACAATGGTAGATTATGCAAAAAAAAGAATAAAAGACCATATCGGAAGATTTACCAAATTATATAATCAAATTTTAAAAGACGAAATTGACGAAAAATTTGTAGATGAGCTGTATGAAAAAGATAAGATTTTTGATGAAATTGATTATGAGATTTATAGGTAAGGGTAAAAAAGCTATAGGGACAGGTTTATAAACCTGTCCCTACTGTTATAATATAATGCAATGCGTACAATGCAATCAAATGTACTGGATAAAAAACATATAATATATATTTTATTTTCTTTCCTTGTTTTCCATTGTATAGCAATATTGGTATGATTGCTGCAAGTGTTCCCAAAAATAATAAAATATATTTATAGTAAAAATTATATCTTATTATATATGGTAAATATTTTAACAGCAACATAACAATAAATCCAGTTGTTATTGCTATTTTATTATTTCTGCATAAGTAAAACATAAATACAAGTAGCACTCCCCAATAGCCATAGTCCATATTGCTTATCTGTGCTATGAAGCACAGCATGGCTATTATACAAATTGAAAATACTTTGTTTGGTGTTTTTTCCCAAATCCATATACACAATAATCCTATTGTTAGAGTAAATATTACGTTCAAAGCAAATGTTTTTGCGACTATCGAGTGGAATAAATAGAAAGGTATTTGCGAAATAATTGCAAATACTATTAACCTTAAAAAATATTTTTTTAGATTTTTTGTATGGATATAACCTTCTACTATTTGAAATGCAAATATTGGAAATGCTATTCTTCCTATATAGTTAAGCCATGTCATTCTTCCAAATATTCCATAACTTAAATGGTCTATAAACATTGTAATACATGCTATTATTTTTAATACAAAGCTTGTCATATGTTTAGCTCCTACTTTTTGTACATATTTTAACATATAAAGTAGCTAAAGTAAACCATTTACTCTTTTATTTTTATTTTATCAATTTTAGGCTTTGATAGCCTATATATATTACAGATTGCACAATCTTTGCATATATGGACACGTTTTTCAAAAATACGTTCAAGTGTGTCTATAAATTCATCCTTTACTTCATCTATTAAGTGTATATATAAATTACTTGGGAGCAAATTTAATAATGCATTTAATGCGTAATCATTTGATGAAAAGCTTATATCTGACAAATATTTTGCATCAAAAATATTTGATGACGTGTCTATTATTTGCTTATCTTCATTAAGTAGTATGGATTCTTGTGATTGATAAACTAAATGTATTGTTTGTTCTTCTGGTTTTTTTGTATTTATATATAATTTTAAAAGTGATGTAAATTCATTATATTCCCTATCTATAACAAATTTATCTACTGCAAGATCTACCAGCTCGTCTAAATCTTTCATATATTCCTTTAGTCTAAAGTTTATGAAGCCATCTAATATTAAAGATTTATTTTCTTTTATATAGTCAAAGCATGATGAAAATACAATATTTTTCCTTAGCAGTTTTTCTTTTTGTGAAGATTCTAAAAGTTCAAAACAATAATTTTGTATTTCTTTTCTTTCAAGGTCTGAAAAGTAGAAGTAATTTGAAATTAAAAAATTTTTTATAATATAATCTTCATAAAAATCTATTACAACATTTGTAATTACACCTGCAATTAAAGCATAAAAGTCTAACGTTTCTGTGCCTTTGTAATGTAATATTACATTCTTATAGTTTTTGAATGTTTTACTAGTTATATATAATTCTTCTAATTCACTATTTTCCAGTTCAAATAGCATATATTCTATTATTTTATTGTTGTTTGTTTTTATACAAAAAGAACGTCGCACTTTTAAGCTTCTCTCCTTTCCTCATATATGCTAATATTATCTTCATTTTTAGTTTTGCTATACATTATAATATTCTTTTTTTATTGTTTAGTGAATGTACTTTTTAAAGACTCTTGTTTATTCCTCTTGCTACTACTGATGACATATTTGCAATTAGGTCATCTATCTCTTTCGGTGTTACTATTAAATCAAACTTTTCTTCAACTAATGCCTCTTTTATAACAGAATACTTGTCTTCTTCTTTTAAGTGATTTAAAAAATCATTTGATTTTGCTTGTTCTTGCATTTTTTTGATAAATATATCCAAGCTGTCTGCTGCTATCGTTGCAGCTTCTACTACCATTGGTACACCTATTGCTATTACAGGAATTCCAAGTGTATTTTTCGATAACTCTTTTCTTGTGTTCCCGAACTCCCGCTCCTGGTACTATGCCTGTATCTGCAATTTGAATTGAGCTACTAATTCTTTCAATACTTTTTGATGCCAGGCTATCTATTACAATTAATAGCTTTGGTTTTACATTCTCTATAATTCCTTGCAAAATTTCTTGTGTCTCAATTCCCGTTGTTCCAAGCACTCCTGGTGCTATTGCACTTACTGGTCTTGCGTTTTCTTCTAAATATTCTGGTGCATATTTTAATAAATGCCTTGTAATGTCAATGTCTTGTATAACCTTTGGTCCGAAGCGAATCTGGTGTTACTGCTAAATTTCCGAAGCCCTACTACTAAAATGTCTTCTTCTGGTTGTATATGTTTTTTTATTATCTCCTGTAACTGGTTATTTACGCATACAGCAGCTTTTTCAATGTCTTCCTCCTCTGCTATTTTCAAATTCTTTATATCAATTGTTACATATGTTCCAATAGGTTTGCCTATTGCATCTTCTCCTAGTTTATCCGTTATTTTTACTCTTGTAATAAAAATGTTTTCTCCTTCTTGCTTTTCTTCTGTTTCAATCCCTGGTATCTCATTTTCTAAATTATTTGCCTTTCTATACGTATCGCGCCTCTCTAGTGCCATATCTGTCCTAAATTGCATAAAAAAACCTCCTTTTTTCTTACATTTATTGTAAGAAAAAAAGAGATTTTTATACACAAACTTAACTACAATAATTACATAAAACAGTTTCTAAACCGGAGCTGAAGGTCTATTTGCCCTAATTTGCTGTTTGCATCTAGGTCCACCAACGCTTGCAATATCTCTCTTAAAGTTGTTTCTGTGAAATATGCTGCTTGCTTTTTATATTTTGTTGTTAGGAATGTTTGGTTTGGTTTAAGTGATAAACTCTCTATTAAATTTTTTCCAAGTCTTTCTGATAATTTTGTGAAATAAAGTTTTTTAAAGTGATTGTAGATTAGTATAAGTAAGCGTTGCACTGGCTCTTTGTTATATTCTAGGTTATAAAGTGTATTTAGTGCACCTTTTGTGTTTTTGTTTCCTAAATAATCAGTAAGGTCGAATATTACAGCTTCTACTTGTTTTATACACAAATTGTCTACATCTACTTTTTTTATTGTTCCGCCTTCTCCAACATATTCTATTAGCTTTCTTATCTCATTTATTGCAATTTGCATATCTGTTCCTATATTTTCTACTAAATAATCTAGAGTCTGTGTTTCTGCCTTAACTTTATATGCCTCGCAAATTGATTTTAATTTTTGTACTAAAACTGCAGGTTTTAGTTTGTCAAAATTCTTTACTATACCATTTTTATTAATCAATTCATACAATTCATTTTTTTCTACTTCTTGTTCTGTAAAAACTATTACGCAACTGCCCTCAATTGTGCTTAAGTTGTTTTCCATATAATCTTTTACTATGTTAGATAGCTCTTGCGTTTTTGCTGTTTTCTTTTTTGCTTCTTTTTTGAAAAGACTAGAATTTTTTACTATTATAAGCTTTTTATCATAACCAAATGCTGGTACTTCCATTTCTGAAATTAACTTATTTACATTTGTTTCATCTAACAAAATATAATTAATGCCATTAATTAATTCGGTAAACTGTTTTTTTATTTTTTTTATGGCCGTTTCCTGCAAATATGTTTCTTCTCCATAAAAGAGATATAGAAAGCCTTGTTCTTCTGATTTTTGCATGCTTTAAAGTCACCTCTTATCTGTTTATAGTTTAATTGCAAATTTTTGTGAGTGGGCATGGCAGATTGCTATTGCCATACTGTCTGTTATATCATCAAGTTTTGGTAGCTTGTCTACCTTTAATATTGACTGTACCATTTTTTGCACTTGTATTTTGTCTGCTCTGCCATAGCCTGTTACTGCCTGTTTTACTTGAAGTGGCGTGTATTCAAAAGTTGGTATCTCTCTTTTGCAACCTACTACTAAAACTATCCCTCTTGCTTGAGCCACGTTTATACCCGTTTTTATGTTTTGATTGAAAAATAGCTCTTCAACTGAAATTGCGTCTGGGCTATACTTGTCTATTATTAAATTTAAGTCATCATATATTTTTGTTAGTCTTAATGGAAATGACGTCCCGCTTATCTGTTGTAATTGCTCCGCTGTCTATTAAAGTAAAATGATTCCCTATATAATCTATAATGCTATACCCGTGTTATTGCAAATCCAGGGTCGATTCCTAAAATACGCATATTTGCCTCCTGTTTTAGTATAAGTCTCGATTTAATAATTCGGGGACAGGTTTATAAACCTGTCCCCGGATTATTAAATCGGGTTTTAAACCTAGAAATTTATTATTTAGTTTTGGCATAAAATCCTCAATATTTCGGCTACGCTCCAGGCTTGCGATACTGCGCCTTTGCCTGCATATGGTGATTTAGAGTCGAAAAGTTCTGGTATGCTTCCGCACGCATATTCCATTTTTTACAACTTTTCCAAAAGTGTTTTCTATTGACTTTATATATTCTTTCCATTTAATTTCGAGTTCTTGCTTTTTCTTGCCTGGTTTTTCTACCTCAATTATTCTTTTAAATGCATCTGTGTAAATACCAAGTAGCCATGGCCATGTGATGCCTTGATGATAACTTACGTCTCGTTTAAAGCTGTCACCTTCGTAAATGTCTATATAATTGCTTTCCCCTTTAGCTAGTGTTTTTAAGCCATACTTATTTAAAAGTTTCTTTGTAACTGTCTCAAACATTTCTTTTGCTTGTTTGCTTTTAGGATCTAAAACAGGATATGAAAGGCTTATACTAAATAATTGATTTGGCCTTATTTTATTGTCCCCTAGTACATCATATAGACAGTGCTTGTCCTTGTTATAAAATTTTTTTGTAAAACTTTTTCTGCATTTTTCTGCTAGTTTTACACAATATTCATTTGTTTTTTTATCTGCATATTTTTCACTTAAAGAAGCCATTATCATTAAAGCATTATACCATAAACTATTAATCTCTACAGCTTTTCCATTTCTTGGTGTTACCACAAAATCTTCTATTTTCGCATCCATCCAAGTGTTTTGTGTTTTTTCTGTGCCTGAAACTAGCAAACCGTCTGTATCTACATATATATTATTGTCATCTAAATCTATTCCATCATGGTATGAGTGAATAATAGTCTTTAATTTTTCATATAAATTTTCCTTAATAAATACATAGTCTTTAGTATAATTTAAAAATTTATTAATTTGTTCGAATAGCAAAAGTGAGCTGTCTACGCTATTATATAATGGTCTATTATCGTAACCTGAATAGCCGTTTGGCACAAGACCAAACTTTATATCTCTTGTAAATGTTTGTAGGACCTCACGTGCCAAATCATATCTTTTTGTTATTAAAAGCAACCCCTCAAATGATATTAGTGCATCCCTTCCCCAGTCTAAAAACCAATGGTAACCTGCAATTATTGTATGAAGCTTTGTAATTGGCCTATATGCTATAAAGCTGTCGCTCGTTTTTATAAGTTCTCTTATTACCTCTTCTTTTTTGTTGCTTTCTTTACCAAGAAGTTTAGAATTTTTTATTATTTTCTCTATTCTTTTTTCTTCACGTTTAATTACTTTTTCAGCATTTATTTCTTCAATATTGTCTTCCAATGAACATACAAATGTTATCTTTTTTTCCTTGTCTGGCAATATATCTACATAATATGTGCCTGAAACTATATGGTTTTCTTCTGGGAAAAATCCTCTTTTTTCCTCTTCTGTATAGTACATATTGTAATATGTGTCATTTTCATGTTTTACATAGTTTCCTTCGCTTAAGTAAAAGTATATAGGAGTTATTTTGTTTTCATCAACTATTGCCTTAACCTTTGTCTCGGAAATGGTTTGCGTTAATTCAAAATAATGGTTTGTGCTCATACGATGGAAATCTCTAAAGTTTAATACCGGAGATAAGGTTATAGTTGCCCTTTTTTCAGAGTTTTTTATTGTATACAATATACAAACCGTATTTTTCTCGTATTCCATTACTATTTGCTTTTTTATACTTATGCCATCTACATTGTATTCAAAAGTGGGAATTATATCTTTTTCGAAACTTACTTGTCTTTTATATCCTTCTGAAATATATTTTTTCCCAAGGTTTGTATAAAGTGGAATAATTTTTCCTTCTATTTCTATTGCTTCATCTAATTTTGACAAGATTACATGTCTTTGTGCTGGTGGTGATAATGGAGCTACTAATAGTCCATGGTATCTTCTTGTATTTGCTCCGCACAATTGTAGATGATGCATAGCCACCTATTCCATTTGTTATTACCCACTCCTTTGAAAGTGAATTTTCTAAATTTAATTCTTCTCCAGTATACTTCATTTTCTTTTCCTCTTTTATTTTTTATTTAATTTATCTGATATGTTTGCAAGTTTTCTATTTTGTTTCATTGTTTCTTCACTATGTTGTATTGAATTAATACGTTCTTTGTATTTTGCTTGAAATTTACTCTTTTTTCTAAACTTAGGTTCGGCCTTTTTCTGTGCTTTTACCCTTAAATTCGTTTCTTTATTTTTTAATTTTTTGTGTGTTCTTTCTTTCTTTTTCTGATCCTTTAGTTTTGAATTCATCATTACATACTGTGCGTTGTTTGATTTCTCTTTATATTTTAAATCATCACATATAAGCTCAATTACACTGCTAGCTATTGCATCTGGATTATGGCGAATTACATCTCCCTTAATTTCTGACATATCTTTTTGAATTATGGTAATTCCCTTACCTGATACATTTTTTAAGTCCTGCTCTACTACGTCTGAACCCATTTTGTTATATTTTCTTATAAACTCTGGTGTAACCTCTCCAGTATCACATAAGCAATAATCTATGACACCTTTTCCAACGTGTTCCATTAAAGCATCAATATGATCTGAGATAGAGTAATTATCTGTTTGTCCAGGCTCTGTCATTATATTGCTTATATACACCTTAATTGCTTTGCTTTCTTTTATAGTTTTTGCCACATTTTTTACAAGTAAATTTGGTATAATATTTGTATAAAGGCTACCAGGTCCTATTATAATGGCATCTGCATCTTTAATTGCTTCTAATACACCTGGTGCTGGTATTGCGTTTGATGGAGTAATATATACTCTGCTTATTGAAGTAACTTTGTCATACGCAACTTCCGAAATCTTGTCTTTTTCTTCAACTATTGTTCCATCTTTAAGTTCTGCACATATTTTTATTTCGTCTAGAGTTACAGGTAATACCTTTCCCGTCGTTTTTAATATATCACTACTTTTTTCAATAGCATTATTCCCATATATTTGGCTTAGTGCTAATAAATATATATCTCCAAAGTTTAATCCATTTAAGTGTTTATTAGTAAATGAAAAATTTAAGACTTTGCTCATTTCCTCTTCTTTATCTGCCAAGGCAACCATGCTCTGTTTTATATCTTCTAATGGTAATAGGTTCAAATCTTTCTTTGAATCGCTTGTTTTCCTACCATAATCAGATATTGTAACTATTGCAGTTATGTTATCTGTATACTTTTTTATTCCTTGTAATACTGTATTTAGTCCTGTTCCGCCACCGATTACCACAACTTTTGGTCCATTTTCATAAAGCTTTTTACCAAATATTAATGATTTAATGTTTACATTTTTCTTATCCGCTGTGTTTGTAATATTAGCTTGTACTAATAGCTCTAATGTCCTCTTTTGTATAAATACAATGCCTATAACTATAAGAACAAAGCCTACTACAAATTCTCCTATTATAAATGTTAGCTCACTAAACTCTAACTCTTTTGCAACAAGAATTTGTGCAAAACCATAAAGGCAAAGTGCTATTCCTATTAATATTAATAAAATCCATCTTTTAACTTTTGTACTTGATTTAAACCATGTAAAAAAGCCTTTCACTACTAAATCCTCCTACTTTAATCCCCAATTATTAATAATTCTTTTTGAATTTCAAATCCTGTTTTTTGTTTTACAGTTTCTATTATTTTTTCTATTAATTCAATTACATCTTTTGCAGTTGCGTTTCCTTTATTTATAATAAATCCAGCATGTTTTTCTGAAACTTCAGCGTCTCCAACTTTTGTTCCTTTGAGTCCACATTCATCTATTAGTTTTGCTGCTATGTATCCTTCACCTCTTTTGAACACACTACCAGCACTTGGAAATTCTAAAGGTTGTTTATCTTTTCTTGATTGCATATTTTCCTGCATTTTCTTCTGTATTTCTTCTTTATTGCCTTTTTTTAGAATTAATTTACTTTCAACAATAACTGCATCCATATTTTGAAAAATTGTTTTTCTATATCCAAATTCATGCTCTCCGCTTAGATATTGTTTTTATATTTCCATTTTTATCTATGTAGGTAGTTTCGAGTATAACATCTTTTAATTCTCCTCCATAGGCTCCAGCATTCATATAAACTGCTCCACCAAGGCTTCCTGGTATACCATATGCAAATTCGAATCCAGTTAGTTCATCTTCTAATGCTTCGTTTGCAATTTGAGTAAGTGATACTCCGCTACCGCATGTATATGTTACATTTCCATCTTTTTCTTCCTTTGATATATTTTTTAAATTTAGTTTTAGTGTAATTCCTCGAATGCCGTTATCTTTTACAAGTATATTACTTCCGTTTCCAATTACTGTTGTTTTTATGTTGTTTTCTTTTGCTAATTTTACAACACTTTTTATTTCTTTTATATTACTTACTATAATAAGGAAATCTGCATTCCCACCTATTCTAAATGTCGTGTGCTTTTTCATCGGCTCATCTAGGAGAATATTTTCTTTAGGTAAAATATTTAATAATTTTTGATATAGGTCTTCATTTGGCATTTACTTCATCCCTTTCTTAAAATGCTGTTACATCATTGTTATTAAAATTTTTCCTTAAATATGTGTATAATGTTTGTCCTGTTGAAGTTCTTAGTTTTGTTTCATTAATTACTTCACCTGAAATGTAATTTACAACATATGTGTTTTCACAATTTTCTACGCCTATTTTTATCAAATTTTCTGGTGTTAATCTATAGTAAGCTCTTTCATCTTCGCTATATGTATTTGGTATTGAAATAAAAGTTACACCTAAATTTTGTTGCAGTAAATCTATTTCACTAGAATTTAATTTCGTTCCAACAAGCAGTTTAGCGCTTTTAACTTTCATATAATCTAAATATTTCTCCCCCACAAAATGCTTAACTTGTTCAAGCTCTGTAAGTAGTAGTTGGTCTCTTGTTTTATCTATGTTGTGTGTGCCAGAATATACAGCAATACCAGATATAATTAATAATACAATTATAGTAACAGTTAATGTAACTAATGCTACACCATTATTTTCTTTGGTTTTTTTCATTTTTTCCTCCATTTCTACGAAAACGTTACACATATTTTACAAACTAATATTATCACGAATTTGTGTATTTTACAATGTTTTTTTTAAATTATCCAGCCACCATTCGGAGAAATTATTTGCCCAGTTGTATATTCATCATCAGCTAGCCACTTAGCACATTTTGCAATATCTTCTGGTTTGCCAAATCTTCCTAGTGGGATATCTCCTACAACTTCTTCTTTTATTATGTCTTTATTCATTTCTGTATCTATTGCTCCTGGAGCTATTGAGTTTACCCTTATATTTGAAAGTGCAAGTTCCTTTGCTAGGCTCTTTGTAAGTCCATCTAGTCCAGCTTTGCTTATTGAATATAGTACTTCACATGATGCTCCTGCTATTCCCCAAATTGATGAAATGTTTATAATACAACCTCGTTTTGCGTTTATCATTCTCTTTGAGATTTCTTTGCTAATAAATACCGCAGATCTGAGGTTTGTATTTATTATTTCATTCCAATCTTCTTCTGTTACGTCTGTAAACAGCTTAAATTGGTCAATTCCAGCATTATTTATAAGCACGTCTATTGTGTCAAATTTTTCAAGTGCTCTTTTTGTAAAACTAGCAATGTCCTCCATTTTTGATAAGTCTGCTTTTATTGCTTCTGCTCCTGTTTTATTTGTAATTTCTAATGCTGCTTTTTCTGATTTATTATAATTAAATAAAATGTTATCTCCTTCATTTGCAAACATTTCTACCATAGCTGCTCCAATTCCTTTTGAGCCACCTGTTATAATTATATTTCGGTTCATGAAATTTCTCCTTTTAATTTTATTGTGAGACCAGTAGACACACTTCCTGCGTAGGAATGCCTTTATTTGTCTTTCTCACTAAATCTCTCTTGGCAGTTTGTGCACTATTTACATCTTATCTGGCATTTGAATTCCTAATAGTTTTGCACCAGTTTCTAAAATTTTTCCAGTTGCATGTGTTAAAAATAATCTTGTGTTTTTAATTTCTGCGTCATCTACTATAACTTTATTATTATTATAAAATGTACTATATGCCTTGGCTACGCTTATTAAATATCTTGATAGTATAGAAGGCTCATTTTTATCTGTAACCTCTTTTAATACATCTTCAAAGCTATATATCAGTTTTAGAATATTTTGAGAGTCTTCGTCTTGTAAATACTCTTCACTTACTTTAATATTTTTAATATCTACTCCCGCTTTTTCTATTATGCTGTTCGTACGAACAAAAGTATATTGAATGTATGGTCCCGTTTCTCCTTGGAAATTCAAAATTGTATCCCAGTCAAATACTTCATCTTTTATTCTATTGTTGTAAAGGTCGTTAAAAATCACAGCTCCAATTCCAACCCTTTTTGCAATTTCTGCTTTGTTTTCAAGTCCTGGATTTTTCTCTTCAATTATTTTGCTAGCTCTGTCCATAGCCTCATTTAGCAAATCTTCTAGTTTTACAACAGTTCCTTCTCTTGTAGACATTTTGCCCGTTGGCAGTAACACCATTCCAAATGAAACATGCTCTAAGCCGTTTGTATACTTTTCATCTAATCCTAAAAGTTTTGCAGTTTCAAACACCTGCTTAAAATGTAGCGATTGCTCATATGATGTAACATACAAAGCTTTATCAAAATCATATGTCCTAGCTCGATACATTATCGCTGCTAAATCACGTGTAGCATATGTTGTAGAATCGTTTGATTTTTTTATTATTATTGGAGTATTTATTCCTTTATCTTCTAAGTCAATAATTTGTGCACCTTGTGATTCATGCATTTTTCCCGTTCTAGATAATATATTTATTACCTCTTCCATTTTATCTGAATAAAATGCTTCTCCATTCCATGAATCAAACTGGCAATCTAAAAGCTTGTACACTCTTTCAAATTCTTTTAGACTTAAAGCTTTTAGTTTTTCCCATACTTCTGTGCAATATTTATCTCCATCTTCAAGCTTTTTAAAGTTATTTCTACATCTTTCTAAAACAGCTTCGTCCTCTTTGCATAAATTATTTATTCTGACATATATGTCCATCATTTGATTTATTGGATCTTTTTGTAAATCATATTCATCTTTCCAAAGCGTATACCCCTCAATCATTTTTCCAAATTGCGTTCCATAGTCTCCTAAATGGTTTATACCTATTGTGTTATATCCTAAATATTTATATATTTTATATAGTGCACCTCCTATAACTGTTGAGCGCAAGTGTCCTATATGAAATGGCTTTGCAATATTTGGAGCAGAATAGTCTATTACAATGTTTTTTCCTTTTCCAATATTAGATTTTCCGTATTCGCTAGTATTTTTTAATTCATCTATAACAATTCTCGCCAAACATTTTTTATTTACAAAGAAATTTAAATAGCCTGAAACGACTTCCACTTTTTCTATAATATTTTCATCTAAGGAAATATTCTGTTTAATTTCGTTTGCAATATCCATTGGAGATTTATGTAGTTTTCCTGCTAATTTAAAGCACGGAAAAGCATAATCTCCGTTTTTTGTTTCCTTTGGAACTTCTATATATGAATAAATTTCTGTTTCTTCTATATTGGTTGTTTGAGCAATAGCATTTGAAATTTCCTTTTTAAAATTTAACATATTATTCTCTCTTTCTAAAATTTTTATTGAGGCATATAACAAACATCTAAACTTTGAGTACGCCACCAATTACTCTATTCATTGCACTTTGCTGGCCTAGTGTTGGAATAACATTTGCTCCTCCTGCAATTACTATATCATCTCCATCATGAATAGCACCTTCTGCTTTAATTTTCATTACAGCTTCTGTTAGTAACTCATTTATTGTAGGTTTTTCTTCTAACAGTATTGGGTAAACGCCCCATGAAAGTGCTAGCTGCCTATATGTTTTTTCATTTGTTGTAACAGCATATATTGGGCATTCTGGTGTAAAGCTAGATAGCATTTTGGGTGTATCCCCAGTTTCAGTATACGCAAATATCGCCTGTGCATTCATGTTCATTGCTGTTTCGCATACAGAATGGTTTATATTAAATTCGTAATTTGTTTCAGAAAAGTCAGTTTCTCTATTTTTAAAACGTTTCCAATATTTTATAGAATTTTCTATTGTCCTTGCAATTCTACTCATAGTATTTACACATTCTATTGGAAATTTTCCCATTGCAGTTTCGCCTGATAGCATTATTCCACTACTCATGTCAAATATCGCATTTGCAACATCGCTTACCTCCGCTCTAGTTGGCCTTGGGTTATTCATCATTGTTTCTAGCATTTGTGTTGCTGTAATAACTGGTTTTCCTGCATTATAGCATTTCTTTATAAATAGTTTTTGAAGGATA
This sequence comes from uncultured Clostridiaceae bacterium, assembly GCA_947167695.1. Classification (GTDB taxonomy): domain Bacteria; phylum Bacillota; class Clostridia; order TANB77; family CAG-508; genus UMGS1754. The sequence continues at coordinate 11,237 of CAMVIX010000014.1, read as the reverse complement.
GGCACTTCCTCCATTGGAATTTCTACACTTAAATCTCCACGTGCAACCATAATTCCATCAGATGCAGCAAGTATTTCATCGAAATTATCAATTCCCTCACGATTTTCTATTTTAGATATTATTTTAATATCTTCTCCTCCATTTTCTTTTAGCAATTTTCTAATTTCATTTACATCTTGTGCTTTTCTTATAAATGATGCTGCTATATAATCTATTCCCGCACTTATTCCGTCTTTTATATCTTTAATGTCTTTTTCAGCAAGGCTTGGTAAATTTAGTTTTGTACCTGGTACATTTATTCCTTTTCTATTTCCAAGTTTTCCCCCGTGAATAATTTTGCATACTATATCTGTGCCTTCAATTTTTTCTACTCTAGTTTCAATACTACCATCGTCAATTAAAATAATAGTACCTGGCTTTACTTCTTTATATAATTCTTTATAGCTAATTGCTACCTTTTCTTTATTTCCTATAATATCTTCTGGAGTAAATATAATATAATTTTCATTTTCTAAAACTACTCCATCTCCTTCTAATTTTCCTGTTCTAATTTCAGGTCCTTTTGTATCTAGCATTAAGCTAACTGGTACCTTTAGTTCTTCAGCCGCTTTTTTTACGTTATTTATTTTTGGTCCTTGTTCTTCAATTCCACCATGCGAAAAGTTAATTCTTGCTACATTCATTCCAGCCTTAATTAATTCCTTTATAGTTTCTACATCTTCACTTGCTGGTCCAATAGTACATACAATCTTTGTTTTTCTCATATTTTTTTCCTCCTAAAAAACTTATTACATTATATCATAAGTGCAATTAGTTTGGTACTGTTTTAAGAATTTTTTTGCATAGTTAATTCAAAATAACACACCTTTTGAACATAGGTGAGCCAAAGGGGACACACCTACTTCGCAGTAATGTCACCAGTTTGGTTCACGCCAAGCATTTGAGTCGATTTTTCCTATACAATAACAAAAGTGAGCCAAGGGGACAGTCTTCGCCTTCGGCGAAGGCATGTCCCCAGTTGGCTCATGTTACTAAAATTAATCTAGTATCTATTTCGTTATCCATTTAATTAAGTCCATATTTTCGCTATCTAAAAGCATTGGATGCTTTGGCATCACTCTAAATGTATAGCCATAGTTTCCACCTGTGTTTAGTTCTATTTTTGCTCCAAAAGTATAATTTCTTTCCTCATCATCACTATTAATTAAATTCATTGGTATTATTTTTATATTTTCTACGGTTCCATTCTCTTGAATTTTGCCGTAGTAAACTTGAGCTTCTATGTTTTGGACTTCTATGTGTGGGAGATTCACATTGCACATTACATCTATATTGTTTCCTGCATCTATTGAAATATTGTCTAAATTATTTAGCTGTGTAATTGTTATGTCATCCCAATTTGCATACATTGACTTTTTCCACGCATCATATTCTTTTACAGTATCTATATTATTGAAGTAATCTCTTGAAATATTTATTAACGGCATATATAGCTTGTTTGTATAGTCTGCTACCATTCTAGATGTGCTAAACTCTGCTCCTGTACTCATAATAGATTCCTTCATAAGTTTCATCCACTCAGGTGAAATACCATTTTTATCTTTTTCGTAATATGTTGGAATTATTACATTTTCTAGTATAGAATATATGCTTTCGCTATCTGCTATATCTTGTTCCTCATAAGAGTCGTATTCTTCGTTTGTGCCAATAGCCCAACCATTTTTCTTGTTATATCCTTCAGCCCACCAGCCATCTAATATGCTAAAGTTTATAACTCCATTTATAGATGCCTTTTGACCACTCGTGCCAGATGCCTCCATTGGTCTTCTAGGGTTATTAAGCCATACATCTACGCCACTTACTAAATGCCTTGCTAGCCCAATGTTATAGTCTTCTAGCAAGAATACCTTTCCTTTGAACTGTGGCATCATAGATATCTCATGAATATATTTAATCCACTCTTGTCCTTCTTTGTCTGCTGGATGTGCTTTTCCTGCAAATATCAGCTGAACTGGCTTTGTCTCATCATTTAATATTTTAGTTATTCTTTCTAAGTCTTTAAAAATAAGTGTTGCTCTTTTATATGTTGCAAATCTTCTTGCAAAGCCTATCGTAAGCACATCTGTGCTTAAGTTTGGCAATAGTTCTTTAGTATCAATACGTGTTCCTTTAAACCTTTGAAGTATATTTTGCTTGACAACTTCAAATAATTTTTCTTTTCTCTTATTATGTTCTTTCCAAAGCTTTTCATTTGGAATGTTCTCAATTTTTTTCCAAGTAGACTTGTCAAAAATTGAATCTTGCCAATATGGTATCAAATACTTGTTGTATAGTTCCTTCATGCCAGGTGCAAGCCATGAACACGTGTGAACACCATTTGTAATATGAGTAATCGGAGATTCATTTGCAGCAATGTTAGGCCAAAGGTCTCCAAACAATTCTCTTGAAACCGCACCATGAAGCTTGCTAACGCCATTTTTCTTGCCTGCAATTTTTAGAGCTAAATACCCCATATTAAAGCCACTCTCTAATTCTCCATCTTTTGATTTCATACCTAAATGTAGGAATTCTTCTCGGCTTAAGTTTAATCTTGGCCAAAAGTTTTTAAAATATTTTTCTACTAAATCTATGTCAAAAATATCGTTTCCTGCTGGTACTGGTGTATGTGTAGTAAACACAGTCTTTGATGTTACAATTTCTCTTGCTACATCAAATGATACATTTTTCTCTGCAATTATGTCTTTCATAAGTTCAACAGTTGCAAATGCGGAGTGTCCCTCGTTCATATGGTAAACTGATGGATTTAAGCCTAAAGTTTTAAGTAGACGTACTCCTCCCATGCCTAAAACTATTTCCTGTTGAATTCTCATTTCTCTATCTCCACCATATAGCTTTAGTGTTACGTTTCTGTAATCATCCGTATTTTGTGGTATGTCTGAATCTAAAAGGTAAAGTGTTACTCTTCCTACATTTATTTTCCAAACTTTTAAATAAATTCTCTTTCTTGGGAATCTAACATCTATTATAAGTTCCTCGTCGTTTTCATCCTTTACAGGTAAAATTGGTAAATTGTATAAATCTAGATTTTTATATTCCTGTTCCTGAACTCCGCTTGCATTAATTCTTTGATGGAAATATCCATTTTTGTATAATAGCCCCACAGCTACAAAAGGTAACCCTAAATCACTTGCTGACTTAACATGGTCTCCAGATAATATACCAAGTCCTCCAGAATATATAGAAAGAGTTTCATCTATTCCATATTCTGCTGAGAAATATGCAATAAGCTCATTTTCCTTATCTGGATATGTTTTTTTAAACCATGTGTTTTTGCTGTTTAAATATCCATCAAAATTATCTACCATTTTGTCATACTCTAATAAAAATTCCAGATTTTTTGCAGCTTGTTCTAATTTGGATTGTTCCACCTGCTTTAAAAACTTTACAGGATTTTTTCCACATTTATCCCACACTTCTTGATCGATTATCTTAAATAACTTAAGAAATTCAGTATTCCAAGACCACCATAAATTATTTGATATTTCTGCTAATCTTCCAATTCTCTTTGGTAATTGTGGATTTACCGTAATTCTGTTAAATATATAATTCATAAGTTCCTCCCTCATTTCTTCTGTTTTTTTATTTATTAATTATTATCGTTATCTGTTTCTTCGTAATCATCTTCATTTCTTTTGCTGAAAAATGCCATATACATTAATACTAATACCATAATAACTAATATTGCTGTAATTCCAATTAACACATACAATGTTATGTCTGCTGGTTTTTCTTGCAATTCTTCAAACGAAATAGTATCTATTATCTTTTTCAAATCTTCAATTTTAGCACTACTATCAGAACTGTGAAGTGATATAGTAATTCCAGTACCGTTTATAATTGTGTAATATTGATATATTGTGAGTTTTGATTTTGTCGAAACAGTCTTAATAAATTTAATGCCATTATTTGAATATGTTTCTTGACTTGTTATTTGTAGCCCTTGAGATTCATTTACTTTTTTTATTTCATTTTCTACTTTATCTATTCTGTCTTCACTTGCTAGGCTTAAGTGAAAAATAGATTTTGTAAGGTTGTTTTCTGTTTCAGATATATAGATTTCATTTGCTAAATTTGAGCTTATTCCATTATATAATACTAAATTTTGTTTATATTCTGCAGCTAAATCTTCCTTTGTTGTTTGCATTAATGCCGTATAAAATTCTACTTTACTATCGTTTGTATCTACTCCTGCTTTTAAATTATAATACTCTTCGGGTAAATCAATATTCATGCCTAATCCTTCAAATCTTTCTCCAAAAACTCTTGTAGTTCCTGCTAAAATTACAACAGTTAAAATTAAAATACTTACTATTTTTTTCATGTGTTTTCTGCTCCTTTTTTTGTTATTTATTTTTTCGACTTTTTTATTCTATCACAACAATTTTTTTGTATCAAGTATTTTTAATGTTTTTTATACAAATTCTTCCCATACTAAATTTGCTAAATCTAAGCCTTTCTCTGTTAGGCTAATACTATCATTATCTATATGAATTAGTCCTACCTTTGTTAATTTCTCGAACTCGTTTAAAAATCCCTTTTCTATATCATATCCAAATATATTGTAAAACTCCTTTTTGCTACATCCTTTTATTGTTCGAAGGGAAAGTAAAATAAACTCCTTTGCCATTGATGTTTTATCTTGCTTTTCGTGAATTTCTATACTGTCCTCTATTCTGTTTTCTCTATAGCACTTAATATATTCATCTATATTAGCGATATTTGAATATCTACATCCATCTGTATATGAATGAGCCCCAGCGCCAAATCCAATATATTCTTTTTGGTGCCAGCAGTCTAAGTTATGATTTGACTCAAAGCCTTTCTTTGCAAAATTTGATATTTCATATTGTAGGAAACCTGCTTTTTCTAGCATTTTCTTTGCTATATGATACATTTTTCTTTCTGTTTCTTCGTCTGGCAATTCGTCTATTAATTTTTCAATTGGTGTATTTTCTTCTACTATTAAAGAGTACATGGAAATATGTTCCGGTTTTAGTTCTATCACTTTATTTATTGTTTCTTCTACATCAGCTAAACTTTGTTTTGGCAAGCCAATCATACAATCTATATTTATGTTGTTAAGGCCTACTTTTCTTGCTAAACTAAAGCATTCTAGAAATTCTTCCCATGTATGTATTCTTCCAATTTTTTTCAAAATTTCATTTTTAGAGCTTTGCATGCCAATACTTAATCTGTTAATTCCCGCTTCAAGGTAGTCCTGTAGTTTCTGCTTTGTTACTGTTCCTGGATTTACTTCTATAGTAATTTCTAGCTCTTTATCTAATAAAAAATTATCTTTAATTTTGTTTATTATTTCTACTATATATTTACTATCTACAAAAGAAGGTGTTCCACCGCCTATATATATTGTTTTTACAAGTACATTTTCAGTAGATTTGCCTACATCCTCTATCTCTTTTTTTAGCACGTCAAAATACTCTGCTTGCTTTTCTTCGTTTTCGCATGCAGAGTAAAAATCACAATAGTAACATTTTTGTTTGCAAAACGGGATGTGAATGTATATGCCTAATTCTTTCATTTTATTCCTTTCTCATAACTAGCGCGAGGGGAAGCCTTTGTTTTTGAAAGCGACTCGCTCGGGGGGACCGCCGTGCGCTGTTAAGGCTTTGCCTGTTACAGCGCCGGTGGGATAAGGGAAGCGAATCAAAAACAAACTTCCCCGGGAGCGGTAATCAGGCAGATAATTTAATTTTCTTTTGCTATTTTCATTATTTTTCTTAGTCTATGATTTGCACCAGATTTGCTAATTGGTGGATTAAGCATTTTGCCCAATGTCTCAATGCTCACTTCCGGATTATCAAGTCTTAAATTTGCAATTTCTCTTACCCCCTCTTCAAGCTCTTTCCATTTTTTAGTTTTCTTTACCTTGTTTATTGCTTGAATCTGCTCGTATGAGGCATTTACAGTTTTTGTTAAATTGGCTGTTTCACAATTTACCTTTCTATTAATCTGGTTTCGCATTTCCCTCATCACACGTATTTCTTCAAACCTCAATACTGAACTATTTGCCCCAATAAATGCTAAACAATTCGAAATATCCTCTCCATCTTTTAAATATACAATGTATTTATCTCTTCTTTTAATTTCTTTCGCATTTATGCCATTCGAAAGAAGTATGTCCTTTATTTCATTTGCTTTTTTCTTGGTTTTAAATGTGAATTCTAAATGATACTCCTTGTTTGGGTCACTTAAAGCTCCATATTGCAAAAATGCTTCTCTTACACACACTCTTGCTAGCTGTTCTTCTTGCTTTAATGTGCTTTTACTATCCCAAACCTTTTGCTTTTCAATTTCACTTCTTACAACACTTGTAAAAGACATAAAAAAACTCCTTTATAATTTTTTTGCAATAACTACCCTGTCATTCCCGGCTCAAGTCTTTTATTACCTCAACATCACCATAATCAGTAAGTAGTTTTGTTACCGCTTCTGCCTGATTAAACCCAATTTCTAAGGCTAAAAGTCCATTATGTTTTAGATATTTTTTTGCTTTTTTTGCAATAATTCTATAAAAGTCAAGTCCGTCTATTCCTCCATCCAAAGCAATATGTGGTTCTTTTTTAACATCCTCTTGTAGAATATTAATTACATCAGTCTCAATATATGGTGGATTAGATACAATTACATCAAAATCTTTTTCTTTAATGTTCTCAAACAAATCTGACTCAAAAAAAATAATATCTGTATTGTTATCCTGTGCATTTTTTCTTGCAATTTCTAATGCTTTCTGGCTTATATCAGAGGCAAACACATTGCTACTAGGTATATATTTTGCAAGGCTTACAGCGATTGCTCCACTGCCAGTACAGAGATCTAAAATCTTTCCACATTTACACCTTTTTATTACTTCCTCTACTAGAATTTCAGTATCTTGTCTTGGAATAAGCACATTTTCATCTACATAGAAGTTAAGCTTCATAAATTCTTTTTTATGTGTAATATGCTCTAGTGGATATCCTTGTGCAAGCTTTTCTACTGCATCATATATTAATTTTACATTGTTTTCATTAATTTCATTATCTGAATGAGAAATTAAAAATTCTTTTGGTACTTTTAGTACAAATGCGATAGTTAATTTAGCTTTAAGCACAGCTTCGTAGGCATTTGCTTGTTTTAATCTTTCAATTGCTGTTTGCTCTATTTCTTTTACTTTCATGTTCTCTCCACTTTCTTATACTATAGTAAATTATCGCATACATAGCCTCTGATATGCATACTAGTGCTCCTAATAATATCATTTCGTTTATGCTCAATATGCTTATATAGAACAAGTCTTTTAAGAACACTATTTCTATTAAAAATAATGTAGTTATAAAAATGCATAAAGCTGTTCTTAGTAAATTAAATGGCCTGCATAATTTTAAGATTAGTGTAAAGCCTGTAATTGTAGTAAGTATAATACACATTGTTGAATATACACTACTATCTAGCTTAAATATTTGGCTGAAAATTATCGTAAGTATAATGTTGCATACCATAGTAAGTGATGTGGGGAATGCCCTCGATAATACATTTCTTAAAAATTTTCCCTTAACTCTTGCCTTGTTAGGCTGAAGTGCAAGTACAAATGATGGTATTCCAATAGTTACAACACTTATAAGTGACATTTGAATTGGCCTAAATGGATATGGCATACTAAGGAATACAAATAGTACAGCTAAAATCGTGGTAAATATTGTTTTTGTTAAGAATAATTCAGATGAACGCTCTATGTTATTAATTGTTCTTCTTCCTTCTGCTACTATCTTTGGCATTGAGCTAAAGTTTGAATTTAGTAATACTAGCTGAGAAATATTTCTCGCAGCGTCACTTCCACTTGCTATTGCTATACTGCAATCCGCTTCTTGCAATGCTAAAACATCATTTACTCCGTCACCTGTCATAGCAACAGTATGACCATTTTCCTTTAAAGCCTTAATTAATCCTTGCTTTTGCACCGGAGAAACTCTGCCAAAAATTGTATGCTCATTTACAATTTCCTTAAAATCTTCAGTTTCAACTTTGCTCATATCTATGTATTTCTCATATCCTTCAACGCCTGCTTGTTTTGAAATGTTTGAAACAGTTTTTGGGTTATCACCTGAAATAATTTTTATTGTTACTCCTTGTTCTTTAAAGTATTGCAAGGTTGCTTTAGCTTCTTCTCTTATTTTATCTTGTATTAGTATAAAACCACAAACTTCTAAATTATTTGGTAAGTTCTTTTCTATAAATTCTTCTTTGCTCTTTGCTAAAGCTAAAACTCTGTTTTCTTTAGAATACTCTTCAATTTTTTCCTGCCAATTAATAAACTGATCTTTTAGCACAAACTCTGGTGCCCCTATTATAAAGCTTCCTTCGTTTTCAAAATAAACACCTGACCATTTTCTTTGTGACGAAAATGGAATTTTGTTTAATGCTTTCCAATTGTTTGAAGTTCCGAATTTATTTCTTATAGCATTTATAGTAGTGTTGTTGTCTTCACTGGCATTTCCAACCTCTGAAAGTATTTTTGCAATACTTTCCGTTTTTTCGTTTGCCTCAATTATGTCCCTTACTTCCATTGTACCTTCTGTAATAGTTCCAGTTTTATCAAGGCAAAGAGTATCTACTCTAGCTAATGTTTCAATGCAATACAACTGCTGAACTAAAACTTTTGATTTTGAAAGTCGTATTACACTTACTGCTAAAACTGTACTTGTAAGTAAAATAAGCCCTTCTGGTATCATTCCAATTAGTGCTGCAACAGTTTGTAGTACAGCGCTACTAAAGCTTTCTCCCATTACATGAACTTGGTTATACAAAAGTAATGCACCTACTGGCAAAATAATAATTGATACAGTTTTTATAACTTTATTTAAAGAAACCATTATTTCAGATTTTACTTTTTTTATTTGCTTTGCATCATGCCCAATTTTAGCAGTATAGTTATCCCCAGCAATGTGTTCAACTTGTGCTAAACAACTGCCACTTACAATAAAGCTACCTGAAAGAAGCATATCTCCTTTTCTTTTATATACTGTATCTGATTCACCAGTAATAAAAGATTCATTTACCTCAACTTCTCCTTCACAAATAATACTATCTGTTACAATTTGGTTTCCAGTGCTTAGCTTTAATATATCATCTAATACGATATCATTTATTCCAATTATTTCTTCTTTACTATTTCGTATTGCAGTTACCTTTGTAGCAGAAACAACAGCTAATTTATCTATTGCTCTTTTGGAGCGAATTTCTTGATATATACTTATAGCAGTATTGCATAAAACTATTATCAAGAATGTCATATTTCTATACGAACCTGTAAAGAAAACAGCTAGTGCTAATATAAAGTTAAGCAAATTAAATATTGTAAACAAATTCGTAATAATAATATTCTTTATGCTTTTAGTTGGAACAGTTGTATCTATATTTACAAAACCTTCTGCTTTTTGTTTTTCAACTTGTTCTTGTGACAGTCCTTCGTTTAAGTTTGGTTTATATCTCATTTTATACTCCTATATCTTCTATACACGTTATGGGATTAGCCCCATCTTTTATAAGCTCATTTGTACCGCTCAGATTTTATGCTTGTTATATTTCCAGGAACTGCGTAAATATCTTTTCCTTGCTCTAATGCAAAATCTACAGTTATAAATGTTCCGCTTCTTTTCCCAGCCTCTACTACAATAAGTTTGTCACACAAACCACTTATTATACGGTTTCTTGCTGGAAAATGTTCAGCTAGTGGCATTTCTTCAGGGGTGTATTCGGAAATAATAGCTCCACCCTTTTCTAGAATTTTGTAAAATAATTTCTCATTTTCTTTTGGATATATGTTTTTAAATCCAGAACCTAAAACAGCAATTGTTTTTCCTTCTCCAATTAAACATCCAATATGTGCAAATGTGTCTATTCCTCTTGCCATGCCACTAATTACTACTATGTTCTTTTTTGCAAGGTCTATGCCAAATTTTTTAGCAACCATTTCACCATATCTACTACAATTTCTGCTACCTATTATCGCTATGCTAGGCTTGCTTAGCAATTCTAAGTTTCCTTCTATGTATATTCCTTTTGGAGGATCATATATGTTTTTTAGTTTTTCTGGGTATTTGCTATCTGTAATTGCAATATATTTCATTTATCTCCTTATGTGTTAGGCTCTCCCCAAAGCTCTAACTTTTGCCCCCAGATTTTATTTTTTAAATTATATTATAAATATTTTGCAGCTTTTACCATGTTATTCATTAACATTGCAATTGTCATAGGACCTACTCCACCAGGAACAGGAGTGATATACTCAGCAATATCTTTTACCTCATCAAAGTCTACATCTCCACAAAGTTTTCCATCTTCGCTTCTATTTATTCCCACATCAATGACAGTAGCACCCGGCTTTATCATATCTCTTTTTACAAATTTTGCTTTTCCAATTGCAACAATTAAAATATCTGCCTGTTTTGTATATTCCTCTATATGTTCAGTTTTAGAATGACAAACCGTAACTGTTGCATTCTTTTGTAACATACACTGAATTAAAGGTTTTCCAACAATGTTGCTTCTTCCTAAAATTACAACATGTTTTCCACTTGTTGGAATATGGTATTCTTCTAATATTTTTACAATGCCAAAAGGTGTACAAGGTACAAATGTGTCTTGTCCTAATGAAAGTTTGCCTACATTTATAGGATGAAAGCCATCTACATCTTTTTTTGGCGAAATCTCCCTAAACGCCTCGTTTATATCTAGGTGTGCAGGTATTGGGCTTTGCAGTAAAATTCCGTGAACATCCTTTTTTTCATTTAAGCTATTAATTAATTTCTTTAGTTCATTAATAGTAATATCGTTATTTAATATGTACTCTTCAAAGTCAATTCCAATTTCTTCGCAAGCCTTGCTTTTATTCTTTACATATATTTTCGAAGCACTATCGTCTCCAATCATAATTACTGCAAGTTTTGGGAGAATGCCCCTTTTCTTAAGTTCCACTACTTCTGCTTTTAAATTTTCTCTAATTCTTCTAGCTAGATCTTTTCCATCTAAAATAATAGCCATAAAATTTTCCTCCGTAATTTTAGAATTATTATATATGTTTTCTTTTAATAATGCAAGAGAAAAATGTCTTTGAAAAAAATGATTTTGTGGGTTAGTCAATGATGTGTCACAAATTATTAAAAATAATATAGATACAT
>CAMVIX010000013.1 GCA_947167695.1 uncultured Clostridiaceae bacterium | reverse complement strand
ATTCTGCCAATTATAATGGAAGTGTAATCTAAAATTTAAATAAGAACATATATAAAAGTTACCGCTCCCAGGGAATTATATTTTTTTCTTTATCGCTGCCCCATCCTAGCAACTGTAACTCACTAATGTTCGAACAGTTGCTACGGCGGTCACCCCGGAGTCGCTCAAAGAAAAAAATATGGAATTCCCTTCGCGCTAGTTTAGAAATATGCCGTTAAAAAAAGAAAGGATGAATACAAAATGGATTTAAAAGAATTAGCAGACTTGATTTTCCCAGATGTAAAGGAAATATCATATTACGAATCAAAATATCCTGAAAGAAACTTGCCAGAAGGGGCAATAGTTACAAGATTTGCTCCTAGCCCAACAGGCTTTGTTCATGTTGGGGGAATAATGCAATGTGTTATAAATAGACAACTGACAAACCAAACCAATGGTGTACTATTATTAAGAATAGAGGACACAGACCAAAAAAGAGAAATAGAAAATGGAATTTCACAAATTGTAAATTCAGTACATGATTTTGGAATTGATTTTGACGAAGGTATGATTAATGAAACCGAAGAAAAGGGAAACTATGGGCCATATAAACAAAGCTCAAGGGGAGAAATATATAGGGCTTACGCTAAATATCTAATTGAAAAAGGTAGAGCGTATCCATGTTTTGCAACACCAGAAGAACTAGAAGAAATGAGGCAAAAGCAAGAGTCGCTTAAAATTAGAACAGGATATTATGGAATTTGGGCAAAATACAGAAACTTACCTATAGAAAATGCAATAGAAAAAATAAAAAATGGAGAGCCTTATATAGTTAGATTTAAATCAATGGGCAGAGAAGATAGAAAAATAAGACATCATGATGTTATTAAAGGAAATATAGATTTCCCAGAAAATGACCAAGACATAGTAATTATAAAGGCTGACGGGCTTCCTACATATCATTTTGCACATGCAGTAGATGATCATTTAATGAGAGTTACACATGTTATACGTTCAGACGAATGGGTATCATCAATACCACTACATTTAGAACTATTTCAAACGCTTGGATTTAAAACTCCAAAATATTGTCATTATGCACCAATACTAAAAGAAGAAGACGGAAAGAAAAGAAAGATTAGTAAAAGAAAAGACCCAGAAGCTGCTGTTAGCTATTATCATGAGGAAGGAATTCCAGCAGCTGCTGTTTGTGAATATTTAATGAATATTGGAAATTCAAACTTCGAAAGCTGGAGAAGAGCAAATCCAGATAAACCAATGTCTGAATTTAAATTTGAACTATCTAAAATGAGTACAAGTGGTGCTATTTTTGATACTGTTAAATTGTTAGATGTATCGAAAAATATTATTTCCAAATATACGGCAGAGAAAATTTATACAGATAGCTTAGAATGGGCAAAAAGATATGATGCTGAATTACAAGAAATGTTAGAACGAGACAAAGACTATGCTATTAAAGTATTTGGAATTGAAAGAGGAAATGTAAAACCTAGAAAAGATATTGCAAAATGGTCAGATATAAAAAACAGTATTTTATATATGTTTGATGATAAATTTGAAGAAAATAATGAAGAATATGAATTCCAAAAAATAACTGATAAAGATGAAATAAAGACAATCCTAAAAGAATATTTGGAGAAATATTATAATCCAGAAGATGACAAGCAAGCATGGTTTGATAAAATAAAAGACTTAGCAGAGAGCTTAGAATATGCAAGAGAAGTGAAAGAATACAAGGCAAATCCTGAAAGTTTTAAAGGCCATGTAGGGGACATAAGCACTGTACTTCGTGTTGCACTAACAAAGAGAGCAAACACACCAGACCTATATGAAATAATGCAAATTATTGGAAAAGACAGAATGGAAAAGAGATTTGCAAAATTTAATTAAATAAAATTGTAGGGGTCGCATATTATGCGACCCGTTATTAATTATGCAAACACCTGTAGGGGCGAGCCTCGTGCCTACCCGAAAACACATAAATTTGACATAATACCAAAAGAATAGTATAATATAATTAACAATACGCTTATTTAGCGTAAATTTTAAGGAGGGTATTTATCAATGAATATCAGTGTAGTACGGGAAAAATTGAACAACGCGGGGTGCAAGAATCTTGTTTTTGCAGACTATGACAGGGTAGTTTATATTCCAACAAGTTTTGCAATGCAACACAAGGAAATTCTCGAACAACTGAATCTAAAGGAAGATAGTGAAGATACTCTTTTTAGGGCAGGTCGCCATTATGAGACGCACAGTGATATGACAGCATTTTCGTAAACGGGACCAAGGGTAGCAATTGCTACCCGCCTTTTTTGTATAAAAAAATTAAGCACACCCAGGTGGGTGTGCTTATATGTTAGTTACTTTATTGCAGAATAGGGAATTTCCGTTGCTTCTCGACGCAAGTGACTAATCACGTATGGATCACTTGAACAAACAATGTTCGGTTCCTTCTTATCATAGTGAGAAAAGTAATGAGCTTCATGAAATTCACGTGCCCGAATCTCACTAGAAAAGATAAAAGCTTTCATTTCCCGTTCGTTTTGCATACAGTAACCTCCAAAAGATTATTTACTCAAATCCATGAGTATAATACTATTATACAACTAAAGTGGCACTTTGTCAAAGAAAATATTTACCAATATTTACCCAAATTTCATCATTATATATTTTTTTCTCTGAAGAAAATGCAAAAAAATCAATATCATGCATAGGATTTAAATATTCTCGAATTTCATCTTTAGCTCCTTCAACTTTAGTTACAGCGATTTTGTCTGCCTTATTTACTAAAACAAAAAATGGTTTTCCAGCTCTTATCATGTAATCATACATAGCCTTGTCATCTGCTGATGGTTTATGGCGAATGTCAAGAATAAGTATAATTACTGCAATTTGCTCTCTTTTTTGCAAATATTCTTCAATAAAATGTCCGACATCGAATTTGCTCTTCTTTAGACATTTTACTATACCCATAACCGGGCAAGTCAACAAAATAGAATTTATCATCAATATTATAAAAATTAATTTGTCTTGTTTTCCCGTGGCTCACTGCTAGTTCTTGCTAAATTCTTGCGATTAACCATAGTATTAATAAAAGAAGATTTTCCAACATTTGAGCGACCAACTAAAACGACTTCTGGGAGATTTCCTGTTGGATACTGTTTGGGTGAAACGGCTGATACTTCGAATTTAGGATTTTTAATTTGCATAAAAACAGCTCCTTTAAGTGAAACGTTTGGGACGGTTCCAAACGTTTCAAAAGATTCAACAAAAAGGACAAAATATAGAATTTTATAGGTGAAACGAGGTATTTTTTGTACGACTTGTGAACAGGTAAAAAACTGTTCACAAGTCGGCTACAAAAAATAGCGAAGCGTCCGCAGTTGAACCTAAAAAATTGCTATATTTTGTCCTTTGAATAATGTATTAAATGAAACGTTTAGAACCGTCCCAAACGTTTCATTTCTTAGGCTCTAATTTTGCTACCCCTCCCATATAAGGTTGCAAAACCTTTGGAACTAGCACGCTTCCATCTTCTTGATAATTATTTTCAAGAAGAGCAATAAGCATACGAGGTGGGGCGATAACAGTATTATTCAATGTGTGAGCATAATAATTTCCTTTTTCGCCTTTAATACGTATTCCAAGTCTCCTTGCTTGTGCATCTGTTAAGTTAGAGCAACTGCAAACTTCAAAATATTTTTTCTGCCTTGGACTCCATGCTTCAACATCTAAACTTTTAGCTTTAAGGTCAGCCAAATCTCCGCTACAACATTCTAAAGTACGTACAGGAATATCTAAGCTTCTAAACAATTCCACAGAGTAAGACCACATCTTATTATACCAGTCGTAGCTATCTTCTGGTTCGCAAACGACAATCATTTCTTGCTTTTCAAATTGATGAATACGATAAACTCCACGTTCTTCAATACCATGTGCACCTTTTTCTTTCCTGAAGCAAGGCGAATATGATGTTAAAGTATATGGTAGATCCTTTTTTTGAAGAATTTGATCCTTAAACTTGCCAATCATGGAATGTTCACTAGTACCAATCAAATATAGGTCTTCGCCTTCAATTTTATACATCATGGCATCCATTTCTTCAAAGCTCATAACACCAGTTACAACATCACTTCTAATCATAAAAGGTGGGACACAATATGTAAAGCCCTTATTTATCATGAAATCCCTAGCATAAGTTATAACAGCAGAATGTAATCTTGCAATATCGCCCATTAAATAATAAAAACCATTACCAGCAACTCGCCTTGCACTATCTAAATCAATACCACAAAGGCTTTCCATGATATCTGTATGATAAGGTATTTCGTAAGTTGGAACTACTGGCTCTCCAAATCTTTCTATTTCAACATTTTTACTATCATCTTCACCGAATTGGAACAGATTCATGAATCATGTTAGGTATTTTCATCATAATTTCTTTGATTTTATTTGAATAATCTTCTTCTAAAACCTCATTGCGAGATAGCTCATTGTTAATTTCATTTACTTTTGATTTAATAGATTCTGCTTCCTCTTTTTTACCGTCTCTCATAAGGGATCCAATTTGGGTACTTAATGAATTCCTTGAGCTTCTAAGTTCATCGCCTTTTGCTTTAAGCTCACGATTTTTCTTATCAAGATCTAAAACTTCATCAACCAATTCAAGCTTATGATTCTGAAACTTTTTCTTAATATTTTCCTTAACTAAATCAGGATTTTCTCTTACAAATTTTATATCAAGCATTTTTTTGCCCCCTTTTTATATAAAAGAGTTTACTACAAAATAGGTGAATTTGTCAATAAAAAAAGCATATTTGTCCATCATTTTTCATATGTATAAAACATAAGGAGAGAAAAATGATGGACATTAATATTTATATATATTTAGCATGCATAATAGGATTAGTTATAATAGGTAAAATATTTGCAGTACCTTTAATTAAGATTATAAAGCTGGTAATAAACTCTATATTAGGTGGAATTTTAATTTATATAATAAATCTAGCCTGCAGTGCTTTTTCGTTTCATTTAGGTTTAAATTTTGCAACAGCTATATTTGTAGGCCTGCTAGGAGTGCCAGGAGCGGTACTACTGGTGATTTTGAAGATGTTTATTGGATAATCAAATGTGGAATGCCAAAAATCTCCGTCCATATTGGCATTACACATTTGTTATTGCATAGGAAAAATCGATAGATTTTTCCGGAGCAACAAGGTTAAGTTACCTTGATTCGTCCGATTGCGAAGCAATCGTGACATGTGGCGAAGCCACTTTTCTTATTCTACCGTCACCGATTTTGCCAAATTTCTTGGCTTATCCACGTCTAATCCTTTTTCTTTTGATACGTAATATGCAAGCATCTGCAGAGGTATTACCGAAAGTACAGGAGATATAAGCGATGACGTTTTTGGAATCTCAAATATATAATCATATTTTTTATTAGGTAATTCCAAATTAGTTATAACAACTGTTTTAGCTCCACGAGTTATTACTTCTTGAATATTGCTAATAGATTTTTCCATTAGCTTTTCATCTGTTAATATTGCAATTACCGTAATTCCATTTTCTATTAAAGCAATAGTACCATGCTTTAGTTCGCCTGCAGCATAGCTTTCGGAATGAATATATGATATTTCTTTTAGTTTTAATGAGCCTTCTTGTGCTACATTATAATCTGCACCTCTTCCAATGAAGAATATGTCTTTTTCCTTGCAAATTACTTTTGCTAAATCATGTATTTTTGAATCAGTATTTTCGATTACAGCATCGATTTTTTCTGGCAAAGCTAAAATCTCTTTTTTCAATTCTTGCAACAAATTATTATTTGAGGAATTCAACTTTTGTGCAAAATATATAGCCATTAATGAAAGAAGCACAACTTGTGATGTATATGCTTTAGTTGAAGCAACAGCAATTTCAGGTCCAGCATGTGTGTACGTAAAATAGTCAGCCTCGCGTGTAATAGAGCTTCCTATAACATTGGAAATAGCAATAGTTGTTGCACCCTTTGATTTAGCAAGCTTAAGTGCTGCTAAGGTATCTGCAGTTTCTCCAGATTGGCTTATAAAAATTGCTAAAGTTTTATCATTTATAATGGGGTCACGATATCTAAATTCTGACGCAATATCAACAGCTGTGGATATATGACATAATTTTTCAAATAGATTTTTTGCAACTAATCCGGCATGCATAGCAGTTCCACATGCTACTAAATATATTTGCTCAAAGTTTGCTAAATTTGGAATATTTAATTCATCAAATTCACAAGGCTTGTTTGGAGAAAGATGAGCTCCTATTGTTTCACGAATGGCGCGAGGTTGCTCATGAATTTCTTTTAACATATAGTCAGCAAATCCATCTTTTTCGGCAGAAGATGCATCCCATTCCATGGTTTTTACTTCTTTAGAAATAGGTTTTAAGTTTATATCATAAAAAGAAATATCACCTTTTTTGATAACTGCAAATTCCATATCATTTAAAAGATAAAAGTTTTTAGTGAATGAAAGAAGAGCAGGTATATCTGAACTAATAAACGTTTCTCCATCACCTTTACCAATTACAAGAGGACTGTCTTTTCGTACAACAATCATACTGTCTGGAAATAAAGAAGAGATGATTTCCAAAGCAAAACTTCCTTTTAAATCTAAACATGCCCTACGAACAGACTCTAAAAAGCCTAGGTGTTCGTTTGTGTGATAATAATGAATTAAATTAGGCACGACTTCTGTATCTGTCTGTGATAAGAATTTATATCCTTTACTTATTAAAAAGTCGCGAAGCTCTGAGTAATTTTCAATAATACCATTATGAACAACAGCAAAGCTTTTATCGTTATCCAAATGTGGGTGAGAGTTTATAGTAGATGGTTTTCCATGAGTAGCCCATCTTGTATGAGCAATACCAATAGTTCCAGTAAGTTTATTAATTTCAGCAATGTCTTCCAAAGTAGCAACTCTACCTTTAACCTTTATATTAGAAATTCCTGTTTTTTCAATAGTAGAAATACCAGCCGAGTCGTAACCACGATACTCTAGCTTAAGTAATCCACTAATTAAAATGGGTTTGGCTTGTTTTTCTCCTGAATAGCCAACGATTCCACACATAAAAAAATCCTCCTTTAATTAATATATAGTATATTATACTAAAACAAAAAATTTTGCAAATATTATTAAATCTTTGTAGACAAAATTAATCATTTCCACAAAGATTTAAACATAGACAAAATTCTATTTTTCTTGTATAATAGTTCCAAGAAGGGAAATAATTATGTTTGATATAGAAGCGGAAATAAAAAAACTTCCACGAAAACCGGGAGTTTATATTATGAGAGATAAGGATGACAATATTATTTATGTTGGAAAAGCTATATCTCTTAAAAACCGTGTTACGCAGTATTTTAGAAAGACAAATAAAACAGAAAGAATAAAAAAAATGGTTTCATTAATTGACCATTTTGAATATATTGTTGTTGATAATGAGGCGGAAGCATTGGTTTTAGAGTGTAATCTTATAAAAAAGAATAGACCAAAATTTAATGTGCTTCTTAAAGATGACAAAACTTATCCATATATAAAAGTAGATATTAAATCAGACTATCCAAATGTATTTCTTACCAGAAGAATTTTAAATGACGGAGCGAAGTATTTTGGACCATATGCAAATAGTGGTGCAGCAAAAGAAATGGTAGACTTTATAAAGCAGAAATTTAAAATAAGACAATGCAAGAATTTCAAATCTAATACAAGAGCATGCTTAAACTACCACATTAAACGTTGCTTAGCTCCATGCATGGGGTATGTTTCAAAAGAAGATTATAAAAAATTAATAGACCAGATTCTATTATTACTAGAAGGTAAAACGGAAAATTTAACAAAACAATTAACAAATGAAATGGAGCAGGCATCTTCAACGCAAGATTACGAAACAGCAGCAGAGCTAAGAGATATGCTTATAGCAGTTGAGCGCGTTGCACAAAAGCAAAAGGTATCAAACCTTTCTGAAAATAACATAGATGTTATAGGAATAAGCAAAAATATTCTTTTATGCTGTATTGAAATTTTCTTTGTACGTGGAAGCAAAATGATTGGAAGAGAGCATTTTTTTTTAGATAATGTATCTGATATGACAGAAAACGAAATTTTAACAGAGTTTATTAAGCAGTACTATATAGAAAAACCAGATCTTCCTAGTAAGATAATGTTACAGCTTGAAATAGATGAAAAAGAATCAATAGAAAAATTGCTAAGCCAAAAAGCTGGAAGGAAAGTAGAACTAAAATCACCGCAAAAGGGAGAAAAGTTAAGATTTGTTGAAATGGCACAAAACAACAGCAAAATTACACTTGAGAACAAATTGAAAGATAAGAACGGCATTCTAGAAGAATTAAAAGCAACTTTGGGGTTAGCAAATTTGCCACGAAAAATTGAGATGTATGATATTTCAAATATTTCAGGAGAATTTATTGTCGCAGGAATGATCGTAGCCCAAGATGGTGTTATAAAGAAAAACTTATCTAGGAGGTTTAAAATAAAAACTCTTTTTGCACAAGATGACCCAAGATGTATGGAAGAAGTTATTACAAGAAGGTTAAAACATTCTGTAGAAAACTCAGAAGATAGTGGATTTGGAAAATTGCCAGATATCATTTTGGCCGATGGCGGTATAACTCAAATGAGAGCAGTAAGAAGAGCAATAGATTCGTATGGCGTAGATATTAAATTATTTGGACTCGTAAAAAATGACAAACACAGAACTAGAGCAATGATAGACGAGCAAAGAAACGAAATTCCTTTGTCAGAGGAGCTTATGAATTTTGCAACTCGAATGCAAGACGAAGTGCATAATGTAGCAATAGAATATCATAGAAAATTAAGAGATAAGCAAATGCACAAATCTGCTTTAGATGATATTCCAGGCGTAGGAGAAACAAAAAAGAAATTATTACTTAAAGAATTTGGCTCAATCAAAAAAATAAAAGAAGCCAAGATAGAAGAATTAACTAAAATAAGAGGAATAAATGAAAGCTTAGCAAGAATAATAAAGCAATCGCTTGAAAAATAAGAAAATTTGTAATACGATTTAAGTAATATTTGTTTAAATTCCGTAATATACATAGTACAAGGAGGAGATGTGTATTATGGAAAATAAAAAAAGGGGCTTTGTAAGAAAACATAAAGTTATGAGTATGGTTATCATGATAACAATTCTTTTAATAGGGTTTAATGGAGTTATGATTTATGAGTTTCTGAATTTACTTCGAGTCCTTTAGAAAGTAGGAAAAATGGAAATAGCAAATAATTGGAAAGATTATGAAATATTAGATATGGCAGATGGGCAAAAGCTTGAACGTTGGGGAAAATTTGTACTTTCAAGACCTGACCCACAAATAATATGGAAGGACAAGCTTTTTGCTGATAAATGGAGAAGTGCAGACGCAGTATATCATAGGAGCAAAACAGGCGGAGGAGGCTGGAGTTACAAAAGAAAACTTCCTGAAAGCTGGGATATAAACTATAAAGCTCTTACATTTAAAGTAAAGCCAATGGGGTTTAAGCATACTGGATTATTTCCAGAGCAAGCAGTTAACTGGGATTGGATGATAAATAAAATACAAAAAGCGGGAAGAGAAATAAAAGTTTTAAACTTATTTGCATATACAGGCGGAGCAACTGTTGCATGTAGCTATGCAGGAGCAGAAGTTTGCCATGTGGATAGCTCAAAAGGAATGTGTGCTTGGGCAAAGGAAAATGTTGTAGCATCTGGGCTCTCAGAAAGGCCAGTACGTTTCCTTGTAGATGATGTAACTAAATTCGTGCAAAGAGAAATACGTAGAGGAAACAAATATGAGGCAATAATAATGGATCCGCCATCATATGGAAGAGGTTCAAATGGCGAGGTTTGGCAATTTGAAGAACAAATTGCAGATTTAGTAAAACTATGCACAGGAGTTTTAAGTGATAATCCATTGTTCTTCTTAATAAATTCTTATACAACAGGAATTTCAAGCACGGTTTTAGCAAATCTATTACGACTGAATATAAAGAAAAAAGGTAAAATAAGTAGTGGAGAAATTGGTTTACCAATGACCGGAAGTAGCCTTATTTTACCATGTGGCATTTATGGAAGATGGGAAGAAGAAAAATGAAAGTATTATATGAAACAAACCATTTTATAGTTATAGAAAAGCCAGTTAATGTGCCATCACAAGCAGATAAAACTGGGGATATAGACTGCTTAACACTAATTAAGGAGTATTTAAAAGAAAAGTATAAAAAGCCAGGAAATGTATACGTAGGGTTAGTACACAGACTAGACAGGCCAGTAGGACGGAGTTATGGTATTTGCTAAAACTTCAAAAGGAGCTAGCAGGCTTAGCCAAGCAGTGAGAAATAGAGAAGTACAAAAAGAGTATTTGCTAGTTGCAGATGGAAAATTTGAAAATTTAAAGGGTACAATGGAAGATTACTTAAAAAAAGATGAAAGAACTAATTTAAGTAAGATAGTTCCAGAAGGTACAAAAGATGCTAAATATGCAAAACTAGAATATGAGGTTTTACATTATAGAGAAGACAATGATTTGTCATTAGTAAGAGTAAAACTACATACAGGAAGACACCACCAAATAAGGGTGCAATTTGCCTCAAGAGGTCATAGCCTATATGGAGACCAAAAATATGGAACTAGAGGCAATGGCAAACAAATTGCACTATTTGCATATAGGCTAAGCTTCCCAGATCCAATCACAAAAGAAACACTAACATTTGAAAGTTTGCCAGAGGCAAAAGGAACCTGGAGCATGATAAAAGGCATTAGTGAATAATAAAGAAGTTAATGAAAATAATGTTCATAAGCTCGGTCACTAGAATTATCGTAGAAATTGTATGAGTCTTTTCGCAGCGCCCTCACTCAGTCTTCCGACTTTTCTTCGAAAAGTCTCCCTCCGTGAGATTCCCTACTCAAATCCTCTTACAATTTCTAACTCTAATTCGTTCCATTCGCTTTCTCACATTATTTTCATTAACTTCTTTATTATAATTAATGACATCCCAAAAATTTAAATTCAATAATAAATTTCTAACTGCTGTCTAAAGAATCTATCGTCATTACTTGTGTACAAATTCAAATTGTTATGTTTTTTTAATATTTGCCTTACTTCCCAAAGACCAAGACCAGTATTATTGGGCTTACTAGAAAAGCCTTTTTCATAAATCTTTTCAGTATCAACTTTTTTATCACAATATGTATTTTCTATTAGCAAAATATGTCTTGCGGATTTTGAATCTTTAAAAATTCTAATATTTATGATTTTCTCTTTGCATTCTTTTGCAGCTTCTATACTATTATCTAATAAAATACCGCATAATTCTTGTAAATTCATATATGCTCATATTAAGCGAATTCAAGTCTAAAAAGATATCTAAATTGAAAGCAATGCCATATTCTTCTGCAACATAGTATTTGTTTGAAAGAATGCTGTAAATAGCTGGATTATTTACTACATCTGGACTTAATGTACTTAAATTATTTATTTTATTGCAATCTTTCATTAAATCAGTATAGTATTTTTTTAAACCATTCATATCATTTGCATAAACATATCCTCCAATGGCAGTTAATATATTAGAAAAATCGTGTTTAAAACCACGCACATTGTCATTTAAATTTGAAAGTGTTTTATTATATTCTTTACTCTGCTTTAAATCTGTTTCAATTTTTTTGATACGAAACGCCATGATAGCATTTAATATACAAAACATTAATAATATAGCTAATGCAATTGTTTCCATAAATCATTCCTCCAATGTCCTACCTAAAATTACCAGAAATCAAAATATAATATATGTACTAAATACGGTCAACAAAATGGTAAAAAAAGAAAATCTGCATGCGTTGTTGGAACAATGAAAAGGACAGTAAAAAAAGCCGTTTTGATAGAAATAAAGAGTAAAAAAATCTAAAAAAACAAAATGAAAGATTTTTAGTATTTATGAAAATCTTTCATTTTTAAGAATAAAATTGCATAAAAATTCTAAAATAATATGCATAAGATCATTGACTATATGCATATAAAATGATAAAATATATGCAGAAAAGGAGGGAAAGAAAAATGAGAAAATTTGATTATTCTTTTTTGAATAATGGTTTGTTGCCAGCAAATTTAATAAATATAACTGGAGCAATCTATTCATTAAAAACAGGTAGTGAAATAAAAAAAGATGAATTTGAAAGAATATTCACAGAATTGGAAAAAATAGCTAAAGTTCAGTCAGTAAAAAGCTCAAATGCTATAGAAGGTATTGTTACAAGTGATGAACGTATTAAAGAAATTGTAAATAAATCGAGCGAACCTCTAAATCATAATGAAGCAGAAATTGCAGGATATAGAGATGCATTAAATGAAATACATTTAAACTATAGTTCACTAGAATTTAATGAGAATACTATATTAAGATTACACGCAATTATGATGTCATATATTGGAGATGAACATGGTGGAAAATATAAAGATGAAGACAATGTTATTCTCGAAATAGATAACGATGGAAATAGAAAGGTAAGATTCAGACCTACAAGTGCTGCTAATACACCAAAAGCAATGGAACAAATGATACTTGCATATTTAGAAGCAAGGGACAATTCCAATATAAATGCTCTTTTATTAATTCCATGTATAATTTTAGACTTTTTATGCATACACCCATTTAAAGATGGAAATGGGAGAATGTCAAGATTATTATCCTTATTACTTTTGTATAAAAGTGGTTTTGATGCCTGTAAATATATTTCATTTGAAGAACAAATTAATAAGAATAAAGGATATTATTATGAAGCTTTGAGGGAATCTTCAACTGATTGGGATAAAAATGAGAACACTTATATTCCATATATTGAAAATTTCTTGACTACATTATATATGTGCTATAAAGAACTAGACAAAAGATTTAATGTTGTAAATAGTAATAAAATCACAAAAAAAGCGAGAATTGAAGCTACAGTATTAAATAGCTTAACAGCAATTTCAAAATCTGAAATTTGTGAAATACTTCCTGATGTAAGCCCAACAACAGTTGAACTAGTTTTAGGAAAAATGGTAAAGGAGGGACTAATTGAAACAATAGGGAGTGGAAGAAATACAAAATATAGAAAAGTGTAAAAACATAGATAATCGTTTTGCAAAATAACTAAAGACCAAAATCTTTAGTTATTTTTTTATGCCTTGCCTCATAGTATTAAATAAAAATAATTTATAAAAAAAACGTAGCGGAGCACTTTGTGCTCCATAAAAAAAACACTGGAGGACTTTTTTATGGAGATTATAATGAAAAAATACAAATACATATTTGCAAGCGTACTAATATTGGCAGTAGGCCTTGTATGCAGTAGTATACTAAAAGAAGATTCAAAAACTATTGCAACAAGCAGTACAGCATTAAGCAACAAAACTATTGGTTGGGGTATAAAGAGAGCTGATAATCACGCACAACCAGACTTAGGAAGCGAGAACAAAGCCCTAATAGAAAAATATGATGGCATTGCTATGGGAAACAAAGACAGTAAAAATGTATATCTTACATTTGATATGGGTTATGAAGCGGGCTATACAGCAAAAATATTAGACACATTAAAAGCCAATAAAGTAAAAGCATGCTTTTTTATAACTGCACATTACCTAAATACACAGCCAGATTTAGTACAGCGTATGATAGATGAAGGTCACATTGTGGGAAACCATACCGTAAACCATAAGAGTTTACCTAGCATTTCTGACGAAGAAGTAAAAGAAGAAATACAAAAATTACATACAGCTTTATTTGAAAAAACAGGGTATGAAATGAAATACATAAGACCACCAAAAGGAGAGTATAGCCAAAGGGTATTAGCACTATCAAAGAAATTAGGCTATACTACAGTTATGTGGAGTTTAGCATATGATGATTGGGACGAAAGTAAGCAAGGCAGGGAAGAATATGGAAAGAAAAAAATACTAGACAATGTCCACCCAGGAGCTGTTATATTGCTTCATGCGACATCAAAGGATAACAGCAATATACTAAACGATTGTATAAAAGAAATAAAGAAAATGGGTTATGAATTCAAATCCCTAGAGGAATTTATGTAAGGCGAGAAGTACTCGAACGTGAGGAGGGTAGCATATGAAAAAAAACAAAAAAGCCTTGAGTCGTCTAAATAATTTATTAGAAATGCCTAAAGAAATATCAAGTGATAATCCGAAACTCACAATCGTACGGCTTTAATGAAATGATAATTGAAAATTATAAAGGAATTTTAGACTATGAAGACTTTTACATAAGAATAAAGACTTTTATAGGCATAATAAACATCAATGGATTTAATCTTAGGCTAAACCAGCTAACAGATGAGGCAATAAGCGTTACTGGTAAAATAGAAAGTGTAGAATTGGAAAGCACTACAGATGAGGAGGACTAGACTTTGTTTATAAAAATTCTTTTATCGTATATTGTAGGGTATATGAGAATTGCTGTAGAAGGGTATTTTGCTGAAAGATTTATAAATATGTGCATACAAAAAAACATACTACTTTGGAACACGAGAAAGATGGGCACAAGTATGTTTAAATGTAATATTTCAATACGAGATTTTAGAAAAATAAAACCAATAGCAAAGAAAACAAAATGTAAGGTAACAATAAAAAACAAAAGGGGGTTACCTTTTTTTCTTGAAAGATACAAGAAAAGAAAAATACTTGTTGCTTTAATAATATTGCTCGCTATTTTAATGGTGGCAATATCAAACTTCGTATGGAATATTGATATTGAGTGTGATGGAGAAATAGACAAAACAGAAATAGAAAAAATAATAAATGAAAATGGATTAATCTTAGGAAAAATGAAAAAAGATATAGATATAAACAAAATAGCAAGAGCTATCCGCTATAAAAGAGCTGATATTGCATGGGTTGGAGTTACATTTAGCGGAACAAATGTAAATATCAAACTTGTAAAAGCAGAGCCAAAACCAGAAATAATCAAGCCTGAAGAGTATTGTAATATTATATCAAATAAAGATGGAATTATAACAAAGATAAATGTGCAAAATGGTATGCCCGTAGTAAAAGTAGGAGACTTAGTAAAAAAAGGAACTGTGCTTGTAAACCGGATGGCTAGAGGGAAAATATACAGGAATTCGTTATGTACATGCCATAGCTGATATTGAAGCAAAAACATGGTATAGTAAAAAAGAGAGAATCAATAAAAAGCAGGAAATTTCAGTAAAAACAGGAGCTGAGGAAAAAAAGTATGCAATAAAATTTAATAATTTTGAAATAAATTTGTTCAAAACTCTTTCAAAATTTGAAAACTATGATACAATAGTAAGCAATAAAAAACTAAAATTTTTTTCAGATTATTATTTACCTATTGAACTAAAAGTGATGCAAAATCTAGAAACAAAAAAACAGCAAATAGATTATTCCGTAAGTGAGATAAAAGAAATATATATACCAAAAATTGAAGAAGAAATAGAAAATCAAATAGCAAGCAAGGAAAAAATAGTTGATAAGCAGGTAAATATTAAGGAAGAAAAAGATTATGTAGATATAGAAATAATCTATGAAGTGCTTGAGAATATAGGGGCAGAAGAAAAGATAGTATTTTGAAAGGGGGATGAAAATGGAACAAAGAAGCCTAAAAGTTCTAGAAACAGATAAAACCTTTTTTACAAAAATCTCTACAACTATTAGTAAATTGTTAATACCAACAAAAGTCGGAATAAATGGACTTCTTATTTCAATGAAAAGAAACAATGTATTAAAGGCATATGAGGGATATACTGAAAACAAAGAAATGGAAGATGCCACAAAAAAAGAACTATATGCTCAAAAATATGAAGAAACATATAGTTTATATTTAGAGGCAATTGATAAATATATAATGGATTCTGTATATAAAAAAGTAAAAGCAGGAACTGCTTCTACTTTTGAAAGTAGTGCACTTTCAAAATATTATACAGTAATTCGCCTAAAAGATGAAGACTATGTTGAATATAAGCATAGAAAGCAAAAATATTTATTGGAATTAGATTATGAAACGGTCGCATCACTAGAGAAGAAGGATAAACTGCTACAAAGATATAGCAATTTCTACTTATCTAAGATGGAAGCATTGTATAAAGGAATATTAAAGAATTATTCAATTAGACTAGCAGACGTAAACAGTGCAAAATTTAATCCAACTCAAGAAATATATAAGAATATTTTTGATACATTAGAGGAATACTCGAATAATATACTTCCTTTAAAAATAGAAAAACATCAAGATTCTATTAGCAAAGATTTACTAGAAGATTATCACAGATTTGAAAGATTTAGTGTAGGTAAACTAGAAGAAAGAGATGAAGTAGAGAAAAAACTTGTATTACTTGGAATTAGCAGAAGTTTATTCACTCATAGTCTCCCACTTTCAGTTGCAGAGAGGTGTTATGCTTCGATAATGAAAGAAACAAGAGATTTAATAGTGTCGGCCACAGGAAAAAAGAAAAAAGAAGAAACGTACAGTCTTCTGCTAAATATTATAGAAGAATACAATATAAGACTTGCATCTACAAAAGTATACTGGGACAAGCAGGAAGAAAAAGAAGAGTATAAAAAATTCTGGAATAGCTATAAAAAAATATGCAAACTAAAGCAAAAACAATACATTGAATACATGAAGCAAAGAGAAGTGTTATTCATAAAAGCAGATATAAAGCAATTAAGAAAAAGCAAAAAGGATTATTCAAAAATTATAAAATTTTATAAAGAGAAGCTTGTAGAAAATGAAGCAATGAAACAAATAAAAAATTCATGCACTACAAGGCAAGGGAAATATGTGAAAATATGAAAATAGTTGAAATTGAATATAAGGCAATAGATGCAGAACAAGAATACAGCGCTTTAATAGAAAATGTGGTTAAAACTTGTTTTGAAATTGAGAATTTAATTGATAAGAACATGGAAATGAATATAATACTCACAAATCCAGAAGAAATAAGAAAAATAAACAGAGAATATAGAAAAATAGATAGGCAAACCGATGTACTTTCGTTTCCTATGTTTGAGAAGGACGAGCTACTACAAATTCAAAAAAACGGAAATGCTATTCCAGAAGTGTTAGGAGATATAATAATTTCAATAGAGCAGGTAAAAAAACAAGCAATTGAATATGGGCACAGTTTTGAAAGAGAGCTTGCATATATGGTAGTACATGGCTTTTATCACTGTATGGGATATGACCACATAAAGGAAGAAGATAAGAAGAAAATGAGAAAAAAAGAAGAAGTTGCTTTAGCAAAAGTTGGACTAGAAAGGGATATTTAATTATGGAAAAAGATGCACAGAGAACTTCTAACAAAAATTTTTTTGATGCCTTTGCAAATGCACTAAAAGGGATTGCATATGCTATAAAGACTCAAAGAAATATAAAAATACAGATTATCTTTACAATAATTGTTTCAGTAGCAGGTACGATATTTAAATTTAACGGATTAGAATTTCTTTTTTTAGTATTTGCATGTTCATTGGTATTAGTTACAGAAATGATTAATACAGCAATAGAAGCTACAGTAAATTTGGTTACTACTAATTTTCATCCAATAGCAAAAATTGCAAAAGATGTCGGAGCAGGAGCAGTTCTGCTATCATCACTTAATGCAGTCATTGTAGGATGTATATTATTTTTAGGAAAAATATTTTAAGGAGGATTTAAAATGAAAAACAAATTAGGATTAGACACAATACTTATTTTAGTTGCTGTAATTGTAACAGCAATATTCTTAATATTAGCATTAGCTAATAAAGGGGAATACATTGATGACGGAACAGAACAACCAAGTGAAATGTCACAGGCAATTCAACAGGCAAATGATCCAGCACTTTTTAATTTCAACCAAAGGCTTAGAGGATATGCAGGAAATCAAAGTGGTTTAACCATAAAAGCACTTATAAAAAAGGTTGAAGAAATAAATGCAGGTAATGAAAGAAAAGTTGATTTAACTGGCACAGAAAACGTAGATGAGAATGAAGAATATAATGTATCACTAAGCTATGGCGATGATGGTTATATAAATGCTATTAAGGTTGAAAAGAAATAGGAGAGAGTATGGAACAATTTAGATCTGGCTTTGGAACGATTATTGGAAGAACTAATGTAGGAAAGTCAACTCTATTAAATGCCTTGGTAGGAGAAAAGGTTGCAATAGCCACAAGCAAGCCACAAACTACAAGAAATGCTATAAAGGCGATTGTAAATAGAGAGAACTCTCAAATAATATTCATAGATACACCGGGCATCCACAAACCAAAATCAAAGCTTGGCGAGGTACTTAATGAAACAGCATTTCAAAGTTTGCTAGATATTGATTTCATTTTGTTTGTTGTAGAGGCAGATAGCAGAGAAATTGGCAAGGGGGATACTCTTATTTTAGACAGATTAAAAGAAGCACACAAAAATGTAATTTTGGTTATAAATAAAACTGACTTAATAAAGAAGCAAGAACTATTAAAATTAATTGAAAAGTTCAAAAACATCTATGATTTCAAAGCAGTTGTGCCAATATCTGCAATTCAGAACAAAGGAGTAGATGAATTATTTCAAGAAATTGAAAACCTACTTCCAGAAGGACCTGCATACTATGATAAGGAAGAATATACAGATCAAACTATAAGACAGCTTACAGAGGAAATTATACGAGAAAAGGCTCTTAAGCTATTACAAGACGAGGTCCCACATGGAATTTATGTAGAAGTTACAAAAATGAAAAAAAGAAAAACATTAGAAAAAGAGGAAATCTATGATGTAGAAGCAACTGTGTTTTGCCAGAGAAATTCTCATAAGGGCATAATTATTGGAAAGAATGGAAGTATGCTTAAAAAAATTGGGACATATGCAAGACAGGATTTAGAGAAAATGTTCGGAACAAAAATAAATTTACAACTTTGGGTAAAGGTAAGCGAAAACTGGCAAGAAGATGAAAAGATTTTAAAAAGATTTAAATTAGAGTAGGATGGGTACCTTTATTGCACATAATTTCACCATTGTTCTTTATTCCAAAAATTACCTTGAATAAAAAAACAATAACAACAAAAGCTAAAACAAAAGGAGAGTGACATAAGAAATGATTAAAAAAATAGCATGGAATACTTTTAAAAACACCGGAAGTATTGATACATTTATAGAACTAAGACATTTAGAAAACATAGAAAATATGCAGAAGGCGGAAAGTAATGGGAATAATAAAGACAAAGGGAATTATAATATCGGAAAATAACACAGGGGATTCTGACAAAATGTTAACTATACTTACGCCTGGAATGCGGGAAAATTGGTTGCTTAGCCAAAGGGGCACGTAGGCCAAAGAGCCCCCTTATGGCACGGCAGTCAATTTTTGTGTTTTGGCGATTATGTGCTTTTTAAAGGATCTTCAATGTATAACATGAACTCGTGTGATACTATAGAAGTATTTTATAATTTAAGAACAGATTTAGACAAACTAACTGTTGCAAGTAATATGACAAGGATCATATTAGATATTACAACGGAGAATCAAAACACATACAGAGTTTTACAGTTGTTTTTAAATACTCTTTATACAATAAGTGAAACAGATAAACCAATTTCGCTTGTAACATCAATTTTCAAATTAAGGTTACTTTGCTTAATTGGATTTGCTCCTAATGTTAAGGAATGTACAAACTGCAAGACTACAGAAGATCTTACATATTTTAGCTTAAGAGATAATGGCTTTAAATGCCAAAACTGTGGAAGACAAGACAAAAGTGCTATACACATGATGCCAGAGACAAAAGATGCAGTATGCTATTGTGCCTTAGCACCTGCAAAAAAACTGTTTTCGTTTTCAATACCCGAGCAATCAATAAGAGAATTGGAGCTTATTTCAAAGCTATATTTAAATGAAAAATTGGAAAAGGAATATAAATAATGAAAAGACTTTTATAATATTAGACGAAATATAGCAATTTTGCAGGTTCAATTGCGGACGCTTCGCTATTTTTTGTAGCCAACTTTGGACCAGGCTAGAAGCCTTTTCCAAAGTTGTACAAAAAACACCTCGTTTCACCTGCAAAATTGCTATATTTTGTCTATTTGGTTTAGAAATACTATAATACATATTTATTCCTTTATCCCCCCCTTGACGAAATTTGCATTTAAGTTATATAATAGCTTTGCAAAAGAAAATAAATTGAAGGGAGAGATTTTTATGAACATAAAAATTACAGGAAAAGAAGTTAAAGCAACAGAAGCAATTAAAGATTATTTGGAGAAAAAATTGGAAAGAGTACAAAAATACTTTGATGAAGAGCTAGACGTTACTCTAACAATTAAAGTAGAAGGAAATGAACAAATTGCAGAAATTGGAGCTAGCATAAAGGGAAGCGTATTTAGAGCAGTTACTGCTGATAAAGACTTATATGCATCAATGGACAAGGACATTGACATATTAGAAGGACAAATTAGAAAATGGAAAACAAAAAGGGAAAAACAAAATAAAGATGATTCAATAAAATTTCAAAATGAAGTAAATGGAAGTGAACCTACAGAAATAGAAAATGAAATTATAAAAACACTTTACTATGAATTAAAGCCAATGTACCCAGATGATGCAAAATTAAAGTTACAAGAAAAGGGACAAAATCAATTCCTTACATTCATTAATATGGAAACAAATAAGGTAAATGTAATATACAGACTAAAAGACGGAAAAAATTATGGCTTAGTTGAACCAGAAAATTAGAAAAAGGGGACACACACCAAAAAACAGGCTGAATTGAAATTCAACCTGTTTTTTGGTGTGTGTCCCCTTTTTCAAGACTTTTTCTAATTTTTTAATACCTATCTACCTATCATGTTGCTTTCAGCTTGTTGGATAAGTTTTCTTACCATGTTACCACCGATTCTACCAGCATCTCTTGCAGATATATCTCCATTGTAACCATTTTTTAAGTTAACACCTACTTCGCTAGCTACTTCATATTTGAATTTGTCTAAAGAATCCATAGCTTCAGGAACTAGTTTTCTATTGCTGTTTGTGTTTGCCATTACTATTCACCTCCTAGGACATGCTTAAATTTAATCTAAAAAAACTTTAATTCGTTTTTTCAATATATATAATGTGTAAAATATCGAATTTTAAACTAGAAATTTTTGGCTTAAAAAAACGAAATATTACAAAAATATTACAAAAATATTAAATTTATATTACAAAGAGAAAAAATGTTGTTTTTGCATGTCTTTTGTTGTAAAATAAAAATAAAGCAAAAATTGTGAAATATAAAAAGGGAGGAATTTATAATGGCTACAAATCCAATGCAAAGAAGAGCAAGAAATTCATTTTTATTAGGAATGTTCGTAATGTTATTAATTACAGGTATAATAATAGGAGTATTAGCTTTTTTATTAGTAAATGAAAAGAAGGAAAATGAGAAACAACAAAAAGAGTCTGTTTCGGTATGTGTATTAAACAAGGATATAAAATCTGGTACAGAATTAACTACTGCTGATATAGTTTATGAACAAACAACTGTTACAGAAAATGGAAAAAAACAAACTAAACTTTTACCCAAAAGAGTAGATTCAGCTTTAAGTCCACTTAATGCAGCAACTGAACAAGATCTAATTTCAACTGTTGCAAAAATAGATTTAAAAGCAGGGACAATTCTTACTACAGATATGTTAACAACTGCAGAAGATGTTGTACAAAATGACACAAGAATTCAAGAATTTAATATGCTAATTTTACCAGTAAAATTAAATGTTGATGATTTTATAGATATAAGATTAACACTACCAAATGGACTTGAATACATAGTGCTTGCAAAGAAAAGAGTAATGGACATTGTCGAAAATACAATATGGCTAAGGGTTTCAGAAGAAGAACTTTTGACAATGAGTAACGCGATAGTTGAAGCATACAAAATGACTGGAGCAAAACTTACAGCAACACTTTATATAGAACCTGGAATGCAAGAAGCTGCAACACCTACTTATGTTGTAAGCCAAGAGATATATAGCTTAATTCAAGGCAATCCAAATATTGTAACAGCTGCAAAGAAAGCATTAGCTGATAGGTACAACGCAAATGGAATGGCAAACCAAAGACAAACTATTAATTCTTCATTAGGACAATATGAAGATCAGGCACAAGCTAACCTTGAACAAAAAGTACAAGAGGAAACAGAGGCAAGAAAAGAATTAAGACAAAAATACTTAGATCAATTATCAATTCAAACTACAACAAGTAAATAAATATAATTCTTATAGGAGAAAATTATGAGAGAAATTGGATTTATTGGTGCATTTGATAAAACAGATATGTTAACGAGAATAGCAAAAATAATAACTGGACTTGGACAAAAAACCATAATAATAGATTCAACAATTAATCAAAAAGCAAAGTATATTATCCCTGTCATTAACCCAACTACTACATATATAACAGAATTTGAAGGATTTGATGTAGCTGTAGGATTCCACAATATGTCAGAAATGAGAGAATACCTTGGGCTTGCAGAACATGAAGAATTAGAATATGACATAGCATTAATTGATATTGATAGCAGTAGTTCATTTGAAGGCTTTAACATGGGGGATGCAAGCACAAACTATTTTGTAACATCGTTTGATGTATTTTCATTAAAAAAAGGATTAGAAATTTTAAGTGGAATAAACTATAACATATTTTTGAAGAAAATTATATATACACAAACTATGTCTAAAGAAGAAGATGACTATTTAAATTTTCTTTCAAAAGATTATCCAATAACATGGGACGAAGATAAAATTTTCTTTCCACTTGAAATGGGAGACCAAAGTGTAATTATTGAAGGACAAAGAGTATCTAAAATCAAATTTAAAAGCTTGAGTAGTAATTACAAAGATAGCTTATTATATATAGTTGAAGATATTTTGAGGGAAGTAAACCCAAATGAAGTAAAAAGGACAATGAAAATCATAGAAAAGAATCAATAAATTTTGATTTTTATTATAGAAAGGAAATAGAATATGTCGATTATAACATTTTGGAGTAATGGAAAAGAAGAAACTGCAAAAACACTATCTATTTCAGCAATAGCAACACATATGGCGATAGAACATAATTTAAAAATACTGGTCTTATCTACAAATTATAATGATACTACATTGGAAACTTGCTATTGGAAACAATCGCAAAATGGAATGCAAAGAAATACTTTGGGGATAGGTAATGGAATAGAGGAGTTAGCTAGAGCTATCATGAGCAATAAAGCATCTCCTGAGGTTATAACAAACTATACAAAAATAGTATTAAAGAATCACTTGGAAGTTCTGCCAAGTATAAAAACAGCTGATTATCGAGAATATGAAAAGTTAAGAAATGTATATTTAAATATCTTAAAAACTGCAGATAAGTATTATGATATGATATTTGTAGATTTAAATAAAGGCTTAGACTCTGAAAGTACAAAGGAAATACTGGATCAGTCTGATTTAGTTATAGTAAATCTTGTACAAAGACTAAAAATAATAAATGACTATATGGAATTAAAAGCAAAATATCCGCTATTTAAAAAGGATAACGTAATACTTCTATTTGGAAGATTTGACAGATATTCAAAATATAATAGAAAAAACATATGCAGATATATGGGGGAAAAAGATATTTATACAATTCCATATAGTACACTTTTCTTTGAAGCTGCAAATGAAGGAGAAGTCCCAGACTTTTTCTTTAAATTCAGGAAAATAGACGAAACAGATAGGAACGCTTTATTTATTAGTGAAATAAAGAGAATTTCCGAAAAAATTATTTACCGTTTGCAAGAATTACAAATGAAAAGATAAATATAAGGGAAGGAGCCCTGACAAATGAATATTACAAATGTGATACTTATGATTATCGTTCTTGTCGTAGCAGCAGCACTTGTTGTATATTTTCTTAACAAGAAAAAAAATGATGTTGTTGAGGATACATCTGAAAAAGATGAAAAAACATTTACACTAGAAAAAATGACAGAATATGTTAAGAGAAGACTAGATGAGATCACTAAAATTAATTTATACGATATTGGACTTTCAGAAGAAGAACTAAAAAGAAGAAAGAACAAGAAATACGAATTAAAAAAGGCATTAAAAGGTTGCACATATGGTGATGTAAATGACAAGAAATATGTAAAAGACTTAATATATGATTTATTAGTAAAAGAATATGGCGTAGAAGAGACAAATATTTCTTCGGCAATACCTTTTGATATTCCTTCATTACTTACACCACAAGATAAATTTGATATTCTTATTTATATGTTTAAAAAAGAATTTGGGTATGAAGCACTTACAGAACTTATAAAAAAATATAACCTGGCTGTTTTGAAATATGTCGCAGGGGAAACTAAGCCATCATATGTTATTACATCTGCGGAAATAGATGAAATATATGAGGCAGAAAACCTATATTTGTCATTTGAAGATAAATTATCTATTGTAGTGCAAAGAATTTATCAACACTACAAAGGATATAGCAGTATAGACGAAGTTAGAGATATGAATATAGATGGTGTTTCTGGAGGCGTTTCTGGACTTCCAGAAAGTTTCTTAAGTCAGGTTGCACAAACAGATGGAGATTATTTAGGACAAGTAATGGAACACAAGGTGCCAAGGGCTTGTGATAGCATATGGATTTTCTTCCAAGGAAAATCTATAAGGCTCGAATTTTTAAGTTTTGGTACTGAAAGCGAGTTAAAGAGAGTATGTCAAAACATATATAAATACAATAACCCTGGTCAGTTATCTGATACAAATGGATATAAAATTAATGAAATGAAAGATGGCTCTCGTGTTGTTGTTGTAAGACCAAGCATGGCAGAGACGTGGGCATTTTTTGTAAGAAAATTCGATGTAAAAAGAGCAACACTAGAACAGTTAGTTACACTTCCAGGCTCAGATAAAGCAATAAGTCTATTAAAATTCTTAGTAAAAGGTGCAAGAATTGTTGCTGTAACTGGTGAACAAGGTTCTGGTAAAACAACTTTACTTATGGCAATGATTGAAAATATATATGAAACCATGAACATAAGAGTTCAGGAAACTGCATTCGAGCTTCACTTAAGAAAAATATATCCAACAAGAAACATACTCACATTCCGTGAAACAG
Organism: uncultured Clostridiaceae bacterium; assembly: GCA_947167695.1. Classification (GTDB taxonomy): domain Bacteria; phylum Bacillota; class Clostridia; order TANB77; family CAG-508; genus UMGS1754. The sequence continues at coordinate 1,778 of CAMVIX010000013.1, read as the reverse complement.
AAACGATAAGTGGACAGGAAGGTCTAGACGTTCAAAAGAAAACTGATGGTTCTGTAAACATCATTGGTGAGGTTGCAACAGACCCGGTTGCATCTTGGATGATACAAGCAGCACAAGTTGCATCTAAATTTACATTGTTTACTCACCACGCAAAAACGTTTCCAAACTTAGTAACTGCTCTTAGAAACTCAATGCTTAGAACTGGTGTGTTTACAAATGAAAAAACAGCTGAAGAGCAGGTCGTTCAAGTATTAAACTTTAACGTACATATGGTAAAGGACTTTAGAGGAAGAAGATATATTGAAAGAATAACAGAGTGCATTCCAGTTGAATCTAAAAATGAATATACATTTGACCATAGAAAAGAAAAAACATTAGAGGGAAAAATAGAAAAATTTATGGATAATGCTACGCATTATTTTACAAAAATAACAGATGCAGAACTTTACAAGTATCGTAACATAATGGAGTTTATTGATGGAGAATATGTAATTACCAATAAAATAACAGACTTTAACATAAACGAAATGAGAAACAATATGGACGATTCCGATGTTGAGGAATTTGACAGGTTTGTAGAAGAAAACTGGGGAAAAGTAAACATTAAGTCAAACAGAATAGTTGAAGGAAAAACAGAGAATAACGTAACAACAAGTAAAAGAGGTAGAAAACCAAAACAAGCTTAAGAAAATGGGAGGTGAGAAGCCCAAATGTCTCAACAAGTAATAATATATTTAATGATGATTACAGGGGGATTATTTTTTGCAGTTGTTGTAGCATATATGGTAATTAACAAGTATGCAAATAAGTCCGAAAATAGATATATAAGGCAATTACGAGAAGGTACAAAAGAAAAGAAATTTTCAATGGAGATTTTATACCAGAAAATGTATGTAAGATTTATGCAAATACCTGGTATAAAGAGATATACTGTAAAATTAAGAAGACGTCTTGAAATAATTAATATTGATGATGAATATTTAATTAGAAGACAAACAGCGAAAATCGTCTTTAGAGCCTTATTAATTATTGTCCCTGCTACTATTATAATTATAGCACTTACAAGTAGCGACATAATGTTATTAGCAATTTTACTTTTGTTTGAACTATTATTAATAGAAACAATTATGGAAGGTTTAGTAGATAAAGTAGATAATAAGTTACTAAAACAACAGATTGATTTCTTTGCGGAAATGAGACACGCATATCATGATACAAACATGGTAGAAGAAGCTATATATGAAGTAGCACAAAATGATGAACTAGAAGTATCAAGGCAAGCTGAAAAAATATATGAAATACTTATTTCAGATGACCCAGAATCAGAACTCGAAAAATATTATGATATAGCACCAAATGCCTATTTAAAAGAATTTGCTGGTGTTTCTTACTTAACAAAGGAATTTGGAGACAGAAAAGTAGAAAGAGGTTCATTATACTTAAAAAACATTAACAACATTACACAAGAAATGCAATTAGAGATTTTAAAAAGAGACCAACTTGATTATGTTTTCCAAAGCTTATCTGTAATTGCCGCAGTACCAGTAATTTTCTTGGAACCAATAAAGTCATGGGCGATATCACAATTTTCATTCACGGATTCATTTTATAATGGAAAGCTAGGGCTAATCATACAAATATTAATTGTATTGATTACATTTGTTTGCTATATTTTGATAAGAAAATTAAAAGATAATGGAACAGGTAGAACTGTAAAAAACACCGAAAACCCATGGCAGAATAAAGTATATAAAAATCCTATTGGAAAGAAAATAGTA
>CAMVIX010000012.1 GCA_947167695.1 uncultured Clostridiaceae bacterium | reverse complement strand
TGCGGAGGCTACAAACGAAGCGAAGCGAAGTGCGAGTGGAGCAACCATCCTATTTAAAAATCAGGAGGGTTGCGACACACAAGGCATAAAAAACAAATAATATATATAACTTGCATTAATTAACTGAATTTCAATAAGTAACAATAAATTCTATATGTTACCTTATTCACACTTCTCATGTAAAAATTCTTTAATCCCTTATTATGTAGTAATTTATTTTTCTTCCAATTAGGAAAGGTCGTGTTTAGTTTATCCCATGTTTCTTTCAGCAATTTTTTTCTAGTGTCTTTGTTCTTTATTTTAACCATACGTAAAAACGAACTACAAAGTAGAAACCTTATATAAATGTATTCAAGCTGTGTATAATATTCATCCCATAGATTGTTTTCTTTATAATACTGTAGCACATCATCCAGAATGGTAAATATATCTTTCGTTTTTTCGTTTTGCGTATTGCTAATTGAGCTTTCTCTTTGAACATAATGTATAAAAGGCTTTCTTACAAAGCCAATTTTATTAAGCTCTGGTAGTATGTTGTAAAAGAATTCAACATCTTCATATCTTAGTCCTTCTGGGAATCTAACCTTCGAATTAAGTATAATGTCCTTCTTATACAACTTATTCCAAGCAACAACTCTTGCTTTTTCCAGTGCTTCCTTTTGATTCTGATAAATATTTCCAATGTCTATTTTCTTTTTATTCGGATACTCCCATATAAAGCCGCACTCTACCATATCATAATTGCCTTTAACTGCTTCATTATACATATTTTCATACATATCCGGTTCCACATAATCATCTGAATCCAAAAATGCGATATAGTCACCGGTTGCGTATGGTATTCCAAAATTTCTAGCACTAGATAATCCACCATTATCTTTTTTTAAATATTTAATCTTGTTTGGGTAATTCTTTTGATAATTCAAAATAATCTCCTCTGAATTATCTTTTGTTCCATCATTTACAAATATAAGTTCAATGTCATCTAATGTCTGGTTTACTAGGCTATTGATGCACTTTTCTATATACTGTTCAACATTATATACCGGAACAATAACACTTACCTTTGGCAACTCTTTCACCTCATTTTTAAATACAGCTTAATACTTATGGTTAGTAAAAATCTCTTTAATAATTGCTTTAAATCACGCACTTTTATGTTTTGTACCATTTTTCTATTTTTTATTTCTTTTATAAATCTATCCTGCTCTTCCTGCTTTAATTCCTTTAGTTTTAATATAATTGCATTTGTATAATAAATCTTTATATTATCTTTTGCTCTTGTAGATAGTTCATTTATTTGTTTTAACATATTGTCATATTGCTTTAGGCTGTCCTCCATCTTTTTAACAGTTTTATTATAGTCTTCATTTCTAGTAATACTATTAGAGCTTTGTACATAGTTATATAAATACATATCCTTTGAAACAACTGAATTTGCTTTAATAACTATAAGTGGAACAAGTCCAAAGTCTTCATGATATGTGCCTATTTGGAATTTGAAATTATGCTGTTTTAAATATGCAAGTCTAAATAAATATACACATGGTGAATCAAGCAACACATCTGTAGGGTATAGTAGTTCAAAAGCCTTTTCTCCGGACATTTTTTCAAATGTTGCACCATTTACTTTCTCTAATATATTTTCATTTTCATCTACTCTTTGTAGTTTAAATTTTATAACATCTATATTCTCTTTCATATAAGGCACTAGCAAATCAAGCTTCGCCACATCAATATAATCATCCGAATCTACAAATGCAATATATTGCCCATTTGCATGTTCTATTCCAAAGTTTCTAGTATCTGCAATACCTGTATTATCTTTTTTGTAGTAGACAATGTTGCCATAGTTTGTAGCATATTCTTTAATTATCTGCTCACTTGCATCAGTTGAGCCATCATTTATAACAACAATTTCCGCATCTCGTAAATTCACAAGAGAATCCAGACACTTCCTAATATATTTTTCTGTATTATATACTGGTACAATCACACTTAAATTTGGCATATATTTTCTTCTTTCTTTTTATTTAAGTTTACTCTATTATTCTATATTGAAATACGCATTTTGTCAATGTTTGAAAGAAAAAAGAAGCTACATAAAAAGTAACTTCTTTTTAAATTAAGCTCTTCAATTTTTCTATTTGTTCGTTGTTAAATTCTACTGGATCAAACCTTTTTTGTATTATGTAGCCTTGTTCTATAAACTTTTTCATATGAAGATATATATCTTCGGTTTGTTTATATGTAACATAGCCAAATCTTCCCTCTATTTCACTACTACTATCTGATACATCTGTTGTAATTATTGGCAGACCTAGTGTAAATGCTTCTATAAATACTACAGGATATCCTTCGTAGTCAGAAGATAATACTAAACAATCACTTATTTTAAAATATGGATATGGGTTGCTTTTTCTTCCTAAGAATAATACTTCATTTTGTAAATTTTTTTCCTTAACCATTTTCTTATAATCTTTTGTATTATCTCCGTCACCTACAAGTAAAATTCTAAATGCAAGTCCATCTGCTTTAAGCATTTGCGCAGCTTCGATTATTCTTGAAATCTTCTTCTGTTTTTCATCATGTCTCCCAACATTTATAAATGTTGTAAGTCTTGTATCGCGTCCAAGCTCAATTTCTGCTTGTGATAGTCTTCGGATTCTTTCATAATTAATAATGTTGTTGATTACCGTTGTATATTTCTTTCTTTCCGGGAATATATCTAAATATGATTCTGCTGCTTCATTTGAAACAAATACGATTTTTTTAAATTTGTTATGATGAATATTAGTGTAAAAATTCTTTACCTTATATTCATTTCCTTCTAGTAAGCTCTTATAATCTGCATGTACCCATAGGCAATTGTTTTTACAAGCAACTCTTGCCATAAACCCAGCTGGAAGTGAATATGTTGCATAGCACGCTGAAAAATCGAATTTGTTTTTATATTTAAGCATAAAATTTAAACGTTTAAGTAAATTAATAATTTTCCTGATAGGCATAATCTTAAATTTACATGCTTTATATTCTATAACATTTATACTTTTATTTAATTCTTTAAAAAATATTCCATCCACATTCTCTAGTGCAAGTGTAATTTCATAATTTTTATCTTCTGCTAATTTATTAAGAAGTGTAACTAAGGCGGTCTCAATCCCGCCTAAATCAAGGCTATGTGCTGCAAAAAATAATTTTTTCATTAAATTTCCTCTTCTCTTGTTTTATTTGAAATTATTTTATAATTAAAAGAGCATTTTGTCAAATTCAAAAACAATATTAGACGAAATATAGAATTTTGCAGGTGAAACGAGGTATTTTTTGTACAACTTTGGTGCAGGTTAAAAACCTGCGCCAAAGTTGGCTACAAGAAATAGCGAAGCATCCGCAGTTTCAACTGCAAAATTACTATATTTCGTCTAATATTATAAAGCAATTCAAATACAAAATTAGGACACTCATCATAAAACAAACTAAAATGCTTTCTGGTGTGTGTCCCCAAAATGTCTATTTACAAAACTTATGATTCCCTATTTGTACAGTTTGTGGTCTTGACCAAATCCAGGCGCTAGTTGCTGTATTTGGATTATAATAATAAATTGCCCCATATGAAGGGTCCCAGCCATTTAATGCATCTTGTGCTGCTTTTTTAGCTGTATCATTTGGTGCTAAATTTATTTGTCCATCATTCACTACGCTAAATGCGTTAGACTGGTATATTACTCCAGCTACTGTATTTGGAAAGCTTGAGCTTTTTACTCTGTTTAGTACAACAGCTCCTACCGCAACTTGTCCTGTGTATGGCTCGCCCCTTGCTTCTGCATGAATTAATCTTGCAAGCAAATTTAAGTCATTTGAATTTGATGCTGTCCCGCCAGAGCTTCCACCTCCACTAGATGTTGTTATTCCCATAGCAGCAAGTGTTTTAGGTCCTGCAACTCCATCTTGAGTTAAACCATTTTTTCTTTGAAAATACTTTACTGCGTTCAATGTCTGTGTTCCATAAATTCCGTCTATACTGCCATTGTAATATCCCCAGCGTTTTAGTTTAGTTTGTATTTGAGTAACTTCATTTCCTCTAGAACCATATTTAGAAAGCGCCAATGTCTCATTTCTGAAAAATATGTTATATGATATAAATATTATAAAAAATAAACTAATTACCATAAGTGCCTTTTTGCGTCTTGTCATAAAAATCACTCCTTAAAAATTTATATCTTGCAAACTAAAAGAATAATACTGCGAAATAATGTCCCCATTACTTACATCTATCATTTCCAAAATATGCATTTTTATTCAAGCGCAAAGATTTTAATTTTAAGAAAAGTGGCTTCGCCACATGTCACGATTGCTTCGCAATCGGACGAATCAAGGTAACTTAACCTTGTTGCTCCGGAAAAATCTATCGATTTTTCCTATGCAATAAAATTAAGGACAGGTTTATAAACCTGTCCCCCTAACTTTTAAATTAAAATATTCCTATAATATTGCCATCTTTACCTAAATCTATTTGTTCTGCTGCTGGTACTTTAGGAAGGCCTGGCATTGTGAATATATTTCCTGCATATACTACTATAAATCCTGCTCCTGCTTTTACTGTTAAATCTCGTACATGTATAATAAAATCTGCTTTGCACTCCAAGTTCTTAGGGTCATCTGATAAAGAATACTGTGTTTTAGCAATGCATATTGGAAGTTTGTCAAAATTCATATTTTGTATTAGCTCTATTGATTTCATTGCCTCATCTGATAATTCAATGTCTTTTGCACCATATATCTTTTGTGCAACTTTCCTTATCTTTTCTTCAATGCTATCTTCTAGCAAATATGTGTAGCTAACCTTAGTTTCATTATTGCATAAGCCTACAATTTTCTCTGCCAAGTCAGTTGCACCAGCTCCACCTTTAGCCCAGCTTTCCACTAAACTAAGCTCTACATTTTCACTTTTCAAACAACTTCTTAAAAATTCAATTTCATTTTCTGTGTCTTGTGTATATCTATTTATTGCTACAATTACGTTTAAGCCGAAGTTCTTTAAATTTGTAATATGTTTTCTTAAATTCTCATATCCATTTTTTAAATGCTCTATACTTTCGTTATTTAACTTCTCAATACTCATTCCCCCATGGTATTTAAGAGCTTTTATTGTTGCAACACAAACTACTGCATCTGGAACTTTGCCTAAAAATCTAGTTTTTATGTCCATAAATTTCTCTGCACCTAAATCTGCGCCAAATCCTGCTTCTGTTATAACATAATCTCCAAGTTTTAATCCTAATTTAGTAGCTACAATGCTATTGCAACCATGTGCAATATTTGCAAATGGGCCTCCATGGATTATAGCTGGAGTATGTTCTAAGGTTTGTACTAGGTTTGGATTAAAAGCATCTTTTAGCAATACAGTTAATGCCCCTTCAGCCTTTAAATCTCTTGCATAAATTGGCTTATTATCGCTATTATAGCCAACTAAAATATTCCCTAATCTCTCTTTTAAGTTTTTTAAATCAGTTGCTAAGCAAAATATTGCCATTATTTCAGATGCTGCAGTTATATCAAATCCATCTTCTCTAGGCTCTAAATTTTTTTCACCTGATAGACCAATTTGTACTTTTCTTAGTGCTCTATCATTTACATCTAGACATCTTTTCCAAATTACTTTTTTAAAGCCTAAATTATTGCCATTGTAAATATGATTATCTATCAAACTTGCAAGTAAGTTATTTGCAGATGTTATTGCATGTAAGTCTCCTGTAAAATGCAAATTTATTTCGTCCATAGGTGCTACTTGCGCATATCCACCACCTGTAGCTCCGCCTTTTATTCCAAATACAGGTCCCATTGAAGGTTCACGTAAAACAGCAATTGATTTTTTTCCAACTTTTCTTAAGCCATCTGCTAATCCTATTGCCATTGTTGTTTTTCCTTCTCCTAACGGTGTAGGATTAATTGAAGAAACAAGAATAAGCTTGCCATCTTGCTTTTCTTTTAATCTTTCATAGACATTATTTGATATTTTAGCTTTATATTTTCCATAAGTCTCTAATTCACTTTCCTCGATGCCTAAACCTTCTGCAATTTTCGTAATTTTCACTAATTCGGTATTTCTTGCAATTTCAATATCTGTCATATTTCGCACTTCCTTTATTTTATTATATACAAAATTGAGACAAGGGGACAATCCTCTAACGAGGTCTATCCCCGTTTGTCTCAATTTTTAAATTTCTTGCATATAACAATCTATTACAGCAATCCACCTACAAAAAAGCCTATTAAAGCACCTACAAATACTTGTTTTGGTGTATGACCTAATACTTCAACAAGTTTTTCTTGAACTTCGCCAGTTGTAAGTCCCGGTGTTTCAACAATTTTATTTAGTAATTTTGCCTGTTTCCCAGCTGCTCTACGTACTCCTGCTGCATCATACATTACAACAAATGCAAATATAAGTGACATAGCAAAGATTCCAGAATTAAAGCCATACTCTTTCCCTATTAATGTAGCTAAGCAACATACAACTGCTGAATGTGAGCTTGGCATTCCCCCTGCTGCCAAAATATGTTTAAAATTAAACTTCTTTGTTTTTATTAGGTCTGTAATAAATTTATACATTTGTATAAAAAACCATGTTAAAACTGGTAGATAAACAAATTTATTTGTTACTATCTCTATAAATATGTCCATGTTTTAGCCTTCTTCTCCTACGAAATTTTCCTCTACTATTTTATCTTCTTTTTGTATTAGAATATTTATTTTCTTTTCAGATTCTTCCAATATTTTACTTGCCTTTTTTGATAGTTCCATTCCTTCTTCAAATTTTTTTACAGAATCTTCTAAGTTTAAATCTCCTTTTTCAAGTTCTACTGTAATTTGCTCTAATTGCTTCATTGTCTCTTCAAAATTCATTTTATTTCCTCCTAATTTTTAGGCTACGAATATACTACCGCTACAAAATCTGTGCCTGTTTTTTAGCATCCGCAAATATTAATTCTATTTCATCGCCTGAATGCAAATCTTTTCCTGCCTTAATTATTTTACCTTCTTTTTCTGTTAAACAATATCCTCTTGTTAATGTTTTTAGAGGGCTTAGAGTATCAAGTTTAGCTATTGTTTTTCCTGCATATACCTTAGAATTGTTTAGATTTATATTAATGGCATTTATCATTGTTTTTACGCATTTGTCTATTCGTACATATTCATCATTTAAGCGTGCCTTTGGCATTGTAAATGCTCTTGATTTCATACATTTTTCGTATCTTAATCTCATTAATTCTGTTTTTCGTTTCAAGGAAACTTTTAATCTATTTTTATAATTTAATATCTTTTGGTTTATTTCGAACACATCTGCTACTGCAAGTTCAGCAGCTGCTGATGGTGTTGGAGCTCTTAGGTCTGCCACAAAATCGGATATACTAAAATCAGTTTCATGTCCTACTGCAGATATTATTGGTATTTTAGAGGCATATATTGCTCTTGCAACAACTTCCTCATTAAACGGCCATAAGTCTTCAAGAGAGCCACCACCTCTTGCCAAAATAAGAACATCTGCTAAATTATTATCGTTCATTATTTTTATAGCATCTGCAATTTTTTCCCCAGCTCCTTGCCCTTGTACAGGAACTGGATATAACCTTATGTATACATTTGGATTCCTTCTTGTGCTTACATTTATAATATCCCTTATTACAGAACCAGTTTTAGAGGTAAGCACCCCTATTACTTTGGGCATCATTGGAAGCTTCTGTTTATGTGACTCATCAAATAATCCTTCTTTTTCAAGTTTTGCCTTTAATTCTTTATATGCTGTATAAAGAGCGCCCATGCCTTCTTCTTGCATTGCTTTTGCGTAAATTTGATATACTCCGTCTCTCTCAAACACAGAAACAGTGCCAAAAACTAGCACCTTCATTCCATCTTTTGGGGTAAATTTTAAAGTTGTAGTTTGTCCTTTAAACATTATGCATTTTATTAAAGATGTTTCATCTTTTAATGTAAAATACATATGCCCTGTATAATGGAGCTTAAAGTTGGAAATTTCTCCCTTAACTAATACATTATTAAGGAATTCGTCTCCTGCGATTTTTTCTTTCATGTATTTATTAAGTTCTGTTACTGTAATTGGATCTATTTTCATGTGTTTTCCCCTTTATATAATAATGCTGAAGTCCGCTCCCTGTGAGTTATATTTTTTTCTTTCTCATTGCCCCATCCTAGCAATTGTAACTCGCTGTCGCTCGAACAATTGCTACGGCGGTCACCCTGGAGCCACTCGAAGAAAGAAATATAGAACTCACCTCGCGCTACTTTATATTAATTAACTATACTTGCTAAAACACCATTTATAAACTGATGTGAGCCATCCTCACCATATTTTTTTGCAAGCTCAACAACATCATTTATAATTGCTTTATATGGTAATTCTTGATATTTTATTTCAAAAATCGCAAGCCTTAAAAGAGCTAAGCTTACCTTCGATATTCTTTCAATTTTCCAATCAGCTTTTAAATTTTGTTCTATCATTTTTGTAATTTCTTCATTATTTGCTGATATGCCTTCTACAACATTTACTAAATATTTCTTTGCTTCAGTATCACTTATTTCATTATTTTCTAAGAATTCATCTATCTGGTTAATGTCTAGTTCTTTTTGTATTTCTGCTCCATACAAAAATTGAAAAGCAACTTCTCTTATAGCTGATCGGTTCATATTTTCCTCCAATTAATCTATTTTAGTTTTGTCTATTATTTTTTGAAAAATGGGAACAGGTTTGTAAACCTGTCCCCATTTTTCAGGCTCATTTTATAGTTTATCAATAAAACTTTTAACTTTTTCTTTTACATCATATTTATTGTGTTGAATATAATTTCCTATAAATGCACAAATAACTACTAAAATTGCCCCTATAATAAGCATATAAAGTCTTGTTAGTAATATCAGAATCGCAACAATAACACCAATTATCGCACCTCTATATTGTATAATAAAGTTCTTAAACCCTTCCATTATTGTTCCTCCTTCTTAATTGTCTCGTTTACATTTGTTTTTGGAGCGATATTTTTTACTCTAATATTTACTTCTTTAACGTCTAAATCAAGTGAAGTTTTAATTGTCTCTTTTATTTTAGCCTGTAAATTGTTTGATAAGTCTTTTATAATAGCTCCCGGTTTTACAGTTAATGTTACTAAAACTCTCACATTGTGCTCGTCATCTAAGTAAATTTTACTATTAATGTTTTCGGTGTTTTCGAAACCTTTTACAACGCTGTTTGTAAGATTTTCTAAGGTTTCTCTTGTAACCATAAGTCTACCGCTATCATTTTCAAGCATAATTCCCTCTTTGCTTCTCTCTTCTTCTTTTGATGAGCCATCAAAGAAAATAGCTTTTAAAGCTAATAGTATAAATACAATGCATGCACCTAAAATAATGTTTGATATTACTGTATTATCAAGCCAGCCTACTATTAGGCTGTGTAATACATTTATATCAAGCCAGCCAAAAATTATTAAACATAATAAAACTGATAATATTAGTACAATATTAGAAAAAAGTGCTAATGTTATTTTTTCAATTACTTTCATGAGCTTATATCTCCTATTCTTCTTTGTTTGTTTCTTCAGTTGTTGTACCCTCTGGAACTGTTGTTACACCTTGAACGTGTACATTTACTTCTAATACTTTTAAGCCTGTCATTGTTTCAACAGCTTTTTTTACTCTATTTTGAATTTCAAATGCAACATCTGGTATTCTTGTACCATATTCTACTATAATATTTACATCTATTTTTGCTTCTTTTTCGCCTACTTCTACTTTAATTCCCTTAGCCATATTTTTCTTTCCACTTAACACTTCAGAAATTCCACCTGCAAAGCCGCCAGACATTCCTGCAACTCCTGGTACTTCTGATACAGCGACACCAGCAATTACAGCAACAACATCATCTGCAATTTTAATTGTGTTTGTATCATCTAGCTTTGATTCCTCTGTAGATACCTCTACATCATTTTCTTTTACTTCTTCATTTCCTTCCATAATAAAACCTCCCTATATTTTATATATTTAATTAAATTATGTCGTAATTAGTATATCAATAATTTCAATTTTTTACAACTATTTTTCATAAAAAAGTTTATTTTTCATTGGCAATAATGATAAAACAAGCTACTTCATTTCAAATATTTCTGCTACTTCAATTTTATTTCCTCTTAAAAAGTCTGAAATATGCATTTTTTTTGCATTTTCACCTTGTATTTCTATAGCTGAAATAATTCCACCATTTGCCTTAATAAAAAATCCTTTCTTTTCATTTACGTATAGTACAGTTCCAGCCTTCACATTTTTTAGCTTATATGCATATTCAGCAAATTCTTCAAACATCTCCATAAAATCATCTTCCGGAATGACATCTACCTTCCAGAATTTAATTTTCTTTCCATTTAAATAGCTGTAAGCTCCCATTATTGGGTTTAGCCCACGTACTAGGTTCTTTATTTCAATTGCTGTTTTATTCTCCCAATCAATATTTGCCATTTCTTTATTTAGCATTGGAGCAAGAGAAAAATCTTCTCCCTGTTTTTCCCTGGGAGCTGTTTTATTTGCTATTTTTTCTAATGTCTCTACTAAAAGGTTCGCTCCTATTTTAGATAATCTACTCCATAACTCTCCTGTTGTTTCATTTTCACCAATCTCAACTTCTTGTTTTAATATCATATCACCTGTATCCATTCCCTCATCCATATACATAGTAGTTATTCCTGTTGTTTTATCTCCATTTAAAACAGCCCATTGAATTGGTGCAGCACCTCTATATTTAGGAAGAATTGATCCATGTACATTAATGCATCCTAAACTTGGAATATCAAGTAGTTCTTTAGGTAATATTTTTCCATATGCTACTACACATATTACATCAGGATTAAGAGCTTTTATTTGGTTTATAAATTCTTCATTATTTCTTATTTTTAATGGCTGTAATACATCTAATCCCTGTTTCTCTGCATATTGTTTTACAGGAGAAGGCATTAACTTCATACCTCTCCCCTGTGGTTTATCGGGATTAGTTACAACTGCTAATATTTCATGATTTGCATTTACTATTGCCTCTAATGATTCTTTGGCAAAATCTGGTGTACCCATAAATACGATTTTCAAATGTATCACTCCTAAATTTATTTTTTATATAATGCTATATATTATTTATTTTGAAATGCCGCGTAAGCGACCAAAGTTTAGCCGTAGCGAATGCGGAGGCTACAAACGTAGCGAAGCGAAGTGCGAGTGGAGCAACCATCCTATTTTTAAATCAGGAAGGTTGCGACACACAAGGCATAAAAAATAAATAATATATAGCATTATAATAATTATTAATTAACTATTTTGCTTGTTCATCTGGATTAATAATCTCAAGGCTACCCGGAATAATCTTATCTATAAAAAGCTCTCCATTTAAATGGTCAACCTCATGGCAAATTGCCTGAGCCAACAACTCTTTAGCTTTAAGCTTTATTCTCTCTCCCTTTTCATTAAGTGCAATAACTGTAACTTCATTTGGTCTTGTGATTTTACCAAATTTATTTGGGAAACTCAAGCATCCCTCCTCTACAGTTTGCTCCCCTTTTGTCTTAATAATTTCCGGATTAATTAAAGCAAACTGCTCCCCATCTTCGCCTGTATCTATTACAACTACTCTTTTAAGTATTCCGAACCTGTACAGCAGAAAGCCCGAACTCCATTATATTTATGCATAGTGTCAAACATATCTTCAATTAATTCTAGAATTTTTTCATCTACTTTTTCTACTTCACGCGATTTTTTTCTTAAAATCTCGTCTCCTTCTTCTCTTATAGTTCTTATTGCCATTTTTGCCCCCTTATTTTACAACAAATCGTTATTTGCGGGTCGCATAATATACGCCCCCTACATCATATTACCTGGATTTACATCTACAAATATACTTACATTATTTTTGTTTCTCTTATAATATTCTTCCAAAACTGCATTAATATTATTTATAACTGAATTATTAAAATTACATTTTAAAATAATTCTAAATCTGAATCTATTTTTTATTTTATTAATTGGAGATGGAATAGCTCGTGAAATATACATATTTGTAGCTTTTTGTTTTAGTAATAAATATTCTAGTTTTTCTGAAGCTTTTTTTACATTTTTTTCATCTTTTCCACTAAGCCCAATTAATATTATATCGCAAAATGGCGGATATTTCAACCTTTGTCGCAAACTAATTTCGGCCTTATAAAATAAATCATAGTTTTGCTCCTTTGCATATTCTATACTAAAATGGTCTGGGTTATAGGTTTGTATTATAACCTCCCCTGGTAAATTCTCTCGGCCTGCGCGCCCCGCTACTTGCGTAAGTATTTGAAAAGTTCTTTCACTCGCACGATAGTCTTCAATGCTTAAACTTGAATCTGCTGCAATTACACCTACTAATGTAACATTTGGGAAGTGGTGCCCTTTAACTACCATTTGTGTCCCAATTAAAATATCTATATTTTCATCTTTGAATTTGTTTAAAATCATCTCATGTGAATTTTTCTTTGTAACTGTATCTATATCCATTCTTATTGTACTCGCAGTTGGAAACAGCTTTTTTATTTCATCTTCAAGTTTTTGTGTCCCACTTCCAAAATACCTAACATTTTTAGATTTACATACAGGGCACTGGGTTATATTATGTGTTTCAAATCCACATAAATGGCATTTTAGCTTGTTTTCGTCCTTATGATATGTAAGTGTAACATTACAATTATTACATTTAGCTGTAAATCCGCAATTACGGCACATTACAAAGGTTGAGTAGCCTCGTCTATTTAAAAATAATATTGTTTGCTTTTTATTTTTAAGGTTTTCTTCTATTTTTTTATGTAATAGATTGCTTATCATTGATTTATTACCACTTGCGAGTTCGTTTCTTAAATCTACTATATGAACTGTTGGTAAATTAGAATTGTTTGCCCTGTGTTTTAATGTAAGAAGTGTAATTTTTCCTTGTTTTGCTTTGCTAAATGTATTAATGTCTGGCGTTGCACTGCCTAGCACAAGAGGTACCTTGTTTTGTTTTGCCAGATAAAACGCGATATCTTTCGCATTATATCTTGGTGTCATATCTGACTTATATGATGTATCATGTTCTTCATCTATTAAAATAATTCCTAAATTTTCTACAGGTGCAAATATACTAGACCTTGCACCTATTATAATTTTAGCTTTTCCTTCCTTTATTTTTTCCCATTGGTCGAATCTTTCGCCAATTGATAATTTGCTATGAAGGACTGATATACAGTCTCCAAATCTTGCTAAAAATCTATCTACCATTTGTGGAGTAAGCGATATTTCTGGCACAAGCATCATTGCCTTTTTCCCTTGTTCTAAAACTCTTTCTATAAGTTGCAAATATATTTCAGTTTTTCCAGAGCCTGTTACACCATATAGTAAAAACTGCTCAAATCTCTTTTCATCAATTGATTTTACGACAGTATCATATGCCACTTGTTGTTCGTAAGTAAGTTTACGCTTCTGGTCTCTTTCTACTTCTTTAAATTCAAATGGATTTCTTTCAATTCTTTGTTCAACAATTTCAATGTATTCCTTTTTTTCAAGTGTTTTCACGACCACTCTATCTACGTCTGCCAAGGCCTCTAAATCTAAAATATGTATTCCTTCATTTTCGTATAGCATTTGGAGACATCTTATTTGCTTTGGACTTTTTATAACTTTTTCCGCAATGTCTTCTTCAATATCTTCTATATCTTTTTTTAAATAAATAAATTGACCTACTTTTTCTTTTACTCTGTTATGTATTGCCCCAGGCGGAAGCATAAGTTTCATACAGTCTGATACATTGCAAAAATAGCGTCTTGCCATAAGCAATGCAAGCTCTACTCTGCTTTTGGGGATAATGCCCTTTTCAAATTTTGCAATTTCTTTTAAATCATATTCAGACTTCTCTTTAAAGCCTACTATATAACCTTCTTTAAGATTTTTTAAACTTCCAAAAGGCACAAAAACTCTAGTTCCTACTTTTGCATCTTTTTCAAGCTCATGTGGAACTAAATAATCAAATGTTTTATTTAATGTTTTTACATTACTATCTATAATAACTTCTGCAATCATATTCTGCTCCTTAATATGCCACTTATTCTATCACAAAGAAATAAAAAAATAAATACTTTGGGAACAGGTTTCAATCCTATCCCCAAAGTATTCTTATTTATTGCTTATATGGATATTTTCAATTTCAGCCTTCATTTCTCTTGAAACTATATTTTGTACTTGTGATACCTCCTCTGGTTTCAATCCATCACTTGAAATGATTACATTTATGCTGTTTTCATTTGCCAAAATTACTACATCATTAAACCCCTTTGTTTTTATTAAATTTTCTGTTATCATTATTGCATTTTTTGTATTATTTATTTTTGTTATTTCATTTTGTGCAACTGCCTTTTGTTCCGCTGTAAAGGTTTCTGCATTTATCATTTTTTGATAGGTTTCTATAATTTGCGAGTACATATTATCTCTTTCTAATTTAGTTGCAGTAAAATATTCGTCAGCTAGCTCTTTGTTCTTTGTAAAATTATCTTCTGCCGATGCAGTTTCCACTTTCTCTGTTTCATTTTTCTCAGTTGAAACAGCATTAGAAATTTCTTCTGCAACTTTTTCTTCCTCTTTTGGTTCATCATTTTCTACTAAAGCATTACTGCTTACTAATTTGGCATCTCCTAAGTCCTCATCATTTTTACTTGTTTGAATCGCGTTTGTCTCTATAAAGTTTAAGTAACCTGCTGTAACTAGCATTAATGCTATTACAAAAATAACAACCTGATTTTTTTTAATAATTTTCAAAATAATCTCTCCTTCCGGGTCGCTTGGTTCAGCAACCAATATAAAATTATAAATTTTCTTTGTCAATGTGTGGCACACCTCGAGCCCCCGTTTGGCTCTATTATGATTGCATTGTAAACACCTGAATTTTGTGTGTTGCCAGGCCTGTTGCTGCCTCTACGGCTTGAATTATATTTGATTTTATTGTAGCATTTTTTGCGCCCTCTGCCGTTATAATTGCACCTTCTATTTTAGGCAGTATTATTTTTTGTGTAACAGGTATTTTCTCTCCGTTTTCATCTTTATATATTATTTCTTTTGAATTATCTACTTCAGTAATTTTCCTTGTTCCACCACCATTATCTGCCTCTTCTGTTGAACTTTCTTTTGAGTTTTCGTTATACATTGCAATTACTTCACTTGTCTGTGAATATGTAATTAATATACTTACCTTACCTACACCATCTATTTTTGCAAGTATCGTTTCTAATCTATGCTCTAGCTCTTCCTGGCCAGTATCTGTTTCTGTTTTTTCATTTGCATTAGTTGCAAGCACTTTAGTATTATCAACTTCATTTGTACTTTTATTTTTTTTGTCATCATTCCATATTGTGTTAATTGCTATAACAGTAACTATTAGAATTATTAGGAAGACAAATAAGTTTTCCATATTTCTCTTACTTCCTTTTTCCTTTTGGCTAGCAACCATAGCCTTAATTTTATCTTGAAACACCTTAACTCCCCTCCTTTAAATTTATTTGCGCTTTATCCACATCATATGTAGTTGATAGATATTCCTTTAAATCTTCTATTTCTTTTTCTGTAATTTTTTTCTTGTTCGATAATTCCTTTTTTAATCCTGTTTCTCCAACTAAAATTTCAACTTTTTCAATTTTGCTTGCATCTTTA
Source organism: uncultured Clostridiaceae bacterium (assembly GCA_947167695.1). Classification (GTDB taxonomy): domain Bacteria; phylum Bacillota; class Clostridia; order TANB77; family CAG-508; genus UMGS1754. The sequence continues at coordinate 15,804 of CAMVIX010000012.1, read as the reverse complement.
TCACTTAGATTTTTATTAATAGTTATATTCATTTCATATATCCTACCAAAATTTTTTTCATCTGTGTTTTCTGTTTTTAAGTTCATATCTATAACTTTAAAGCCTCTTTGCTCTATTTTGCTTGAAATATCTTTCTTTATATTTGCTAAATATACATTTTCAATGCTAGAACTTGTCTGTATGCTAATATTGCTGTACTCCATCATAGTATTTTGGGTTTCTACTATGCTGTTTATATCTATGTTTTTCCCAGATGTAGCTCTAACTATTGGTGAAATAACAGTAAACAGTATATACACCCCCATAATAGTTTTTATGTATTTTTTGTTTTTCCCCTCTGGCAAAAGCATTTCTAATATAGTTACAATTATTACAGCAATCACTATGCTTCCTGCCCATTTGCTTATATTACCAATCATCTATACATCAACCCACTATTTGAAATTTTTACTATTAATGTAATACCTATAATTAGCATTGTAGAAATTGAAAAAAGCGTTGCAAGTAAAACTTTAAAGCTACTTGACATTTGTTCTAGCACTTTTACAATTTTTTCATCTGCTATTATCTCGCAAAGGGCAGTGGTTAAATGATATGCTATTGTTAGAATGGCGATTCTTATAATTGGCAATAAGCATATTCCAACCACTACCAAAACACCAACAATACCGAACAGCGTTTTTTAAAACAGTGGCACAACCAAGCACAGTATCTACTGCATCCCCTAAAATTTTTCCCACCACAGGGATGAAGTTTGAAACTGCTGCTTTTGCTGTTTTTGCTGTAATTCCATCTACACTACTCGATAACGTACCTTCTATAGAAATAAGCCCTACAAAGATTGTGAGTGCAACTCCTAATAGCCATACGACACCTGATTTAAAGCACTTTGAAAGCTTCCCAATTTGGACCTTGTCTGATATGTTTGATACAATTCCTAGCACAGTAGAAATCAGTACAAATGGTAATACTATTGTTAATACGATATTTCCAATAAAGCCTATTATAAATAGTATTACAGGTTGTACTACATTTGCTGTTGCAACACTACCTGTTGTAATCATTAGAGTAATAAGTATTGGTACTAAGGAATTCATAAATCCTACTAAATTTTCTATTGTACTCTTTACAAGCACTATCATTTCCGAAAAGCTTGTCATTATAAGTGTTACTATTAATATATACTCCACATAATATATTATCTGTGATACACCTTTATTTTCCAAACCTTCAACGATGCTTTTTAGCACACTATGTATAACTATAATTACAAGTATTACTCCAAGTGTTCTTATAGCATTTGTAACCTCTGTTCCAAGCAAACCTAGTATGATTTTTTTCCAAAAATCACCTTTTACTTCTCCTTTTATTGCTAAATTAAGCACTTCACCCATATTTAAGTCTGGGAATGCATCTTTTGAATACTTGTTGGCTTCTTTTATAAAGCTTGAAATATTGAGCATGCTTTTTTGGTCTTCTAGTACATCGCTTGATGCTTGTACTACAGAAGGTATTGCTAGCAGATTTATAATAAAAATCACTATTAATATTTTAATACATTTCACTTTTTTACCCCTTTTTACTATGCAATAGCGCGAGGAGAGTTTCATTTTTTCCTTCGAGTGGCTCCGGGGTGACCGCCGTAGAACTTGTTTGAGTGTGTTAGCACGAATTACAAGTTCTAGGATGGGGCAATGAGAATGAAAAAATAAAACTCTCCGGGAGCGGAAACTTGTCTCAAACTCAAGGTAATATTTTAACAATCAATTCCAGCAAAGCAGAAATAATAGGAATAGACATACCAATAATAACCGCTTTGCCACCTAAGTCAATCTTGTTTGCAATAGCAGTCTCGCCAGAATCTTTGCAAATGCTTACAGCGAACTCCGTAAGAAAAGCAATCCCTGTTATTTTTAGTAATATGCTTAAAAATTGATTATTAATATTTGCCTTGCTTGCTAGATTGTTTAATATTGTAATTACACCTGAAAACTTGTCCATTATGAGAAATATTATAATTGCACCTGCAATTAAAGAAGCATATACTGCAAATTCCGGTCTATATTGTTTTAGTATAATTATAAGTATTAGAGCAACAAGTCCTATTCCAATGATTTTGACAACTTCCATAATATACCTTCTTTATAAGTTAAACACAGTCCTTACTGTTGCAAATAAGCCACTTATTTCTTTTATAACAATAGTAAGAACAATAACGATTCCAGCAAGTGTAGTCATCATAGCTTGGTCTTCTCTTCCTGCTTTTGAAAGTATCTGGTGCAAAACCGCAACAATAATTCCAATGCCTGCTATTTTAAATAACAAATCTATATCCATGTTTTCCTCCTGCCTCATTCTAAATCAAAATAATGATAATCCCAGCACCAGCTATAACCCCAAGCGACTTATACAACTTTGCATTTTTATTTTTTTCTTCTTCTGCTTTCTGTATTTGCGTTTCTAAAAAGTTTAAGCTTAACTCTATTTCATTTAATTGTCCATCTAAGTCTGTTTTGCCAAGTAGTTTTCCAAACTGGCATATAACTTCTTTATCTTCTTTTGTTACGCAAAGCTCTGCGCTCTTTACAGCACTTGTCCAACTATCTGTAGCACCTACTTTATCCATATAATCTGCTGCTTCTTCAAAGATTTTTCCTGTTTTACTTGTAATGCTTTTAGAAATATCATAAAAGATTTCTTTTAAAGGTGCATATGTGAAGCGTATTTTTGTCTTAAGCATATTTAGAGCTGTTTTAAAATCTTTTAATTCGTTTACTCTTTTTTGATATTTTTGCGAATACAGTATTCCTAGGCCTGTAGATGTTGCAAAAATAAGAACATATATTATCCATTTTAAAGTTTCCATATTTTACCTCTGTTATATATATATGTTGCTTGCAAAAGTTTTAGAACAAAAAAATCAATAAATTCCACATTTGGGGGCACGTCCCCCAATGTGGAATTTACACAAGAACATAATCTGAATTAGTTTTGTCTAATCCATATACCTTACTAATTTCGCCTTTTCTATTGCTTAAAAAAATAATTTTTTCAAATATATGATTGCTAATAATAGTTTTTAACGCTGGATTAAGTGATAAATCTTCTAAGCTTCCTCCATGTGCAGTAAAAATTCCTTTAATCCCAGAGCATACAGCATAGCAAATAGCTTCAACATCTTCTATGCTTCCTATTTCATCTGCAACAATTACATTCGGTGCCATGGAGCGTATTAGCATTTTCATTCCAACTGCCTTAGGAATATTATCAAGTATGTCTGTCCTAATTCCAACATCATTTTGCGGCATTCCTTTATACATTGCTGCAATTTCTCCCCTTTCATCTACCATGCCTACTGTAATACCATAAAAATTCATTTCCTCAATTCCGCTACTAATTCTTCTTACTAGATCTCTTAAGATAGTAGTCTTGCCCGCTCCTGGAGGGGATACAATAAGGGTGTTAAACACAGCATTTCTTTCATTATCAATTACATACTTTAAAATCTTATTACTGCATCCTATAATTTGCTTTGCAACACGAAAATTGATACTTGAAATATAGTTAATATTTATTATTTTTTCTTCATCCATAACCACATTTCCAGTAACACCTACTCTATGCCCACCTTTTACAGTAATATATCCATTACAAATTTGACTTTGGTATGAATATATTGAGTTTTCGCAAATGATTCTTAATGTTTCTGCAATATCTTCTGGTCTAACAATATAGCTAAAAACTTTTTCACCTTTATTAAATTTAAGCACCAAAGGTTTATTGTTTCTTAACCTTATTTCTTCAAGAGTAATATATATACTAGGATCATTTCGCTTAAAATAATCTTCAATTATTTCTGAAATATTTTCTGGAAAATAGCGATATAAGTTTGATGTAATCATAATATCTCTCCTTTTTTTATGAAATAAGGTAGTGCAAGGGGATTTTATGCAGAACATAGGTGGCTTCGCCACTTTATGGAGAACGCGCTTTGCTTGTTCTCCGCTACAACGTTTGCAATATAATTCGTAGCGGAGCTACTTAAGTGCTCCATAAAAGGTGCGATTTTCCCTATGCAACAAAAAATAAGGACAATAACTTGTCCTTATTATTATATGCAATATTTAACCAAAATAGACCTATTCTTCCCAATTATGGAAAACTTCAATTACATCATCTAAATCTTCTAGGTTATCTATCAGTAATCCCATTTTTCTTGCTGGCTCTGCATCTAGTGTTATGTAAGTTTGCGGTACCATTTGCACATCCGCTTCAGCAAATGTAAGTCCTTCCTTTTCAAGTGCTTCGCGTACTGATGAAAAATCGTCTGGTGCGGTTGTTATTTCGTAGTAGTCCTCTCCTGTTTCAAAATTTTCTGCTCCTGCTTCTATTGCCATAAGCATTAAATCATCTTCAGAAAGTTTTGTTTCTTCTTTCTCAATTACAATAACACCTTTTCTATCAAACAAATATGAAACGCATCCATTAGTGCCAAGATTTCCACCGAATTTATCAAATATATGTCTTACATCAGAAGCAGTACGATTACGATTATCTGTAGTTGCATTAACTATAATTGCAACACCATTTGGTCCATATCCTTCATATACAACTTCTTCATAATTTTCTTGGTTGCCTTCTCCCGCGGCTCTTTTTATTGCCTTATCTATGGTATCATTAGGCATATTGTTTGCTTTACATTTTGCAACAACATCTTTTAATTTAGAATTACTATTAACATCTGGTCCACCGCTTCTTACCGCCATTAATAATTCCCTTCCAAGTTTAGTAAATATTTTTCCTCTTGCAGCATCTGCTTTTCCTTTTTTTGCTGCTATATTATGCCATTTAGAGTGTCCACTCATACGTAATTCCTCCTATTTAAATTTCTTTAAACATTTTAACATACTTTATTAAATTTGTGTAGTCTATTTTTAATTTTTGCCTCATTTTTATCGGGCGTCTATTCTTTGCACCAATCTGAAATTCTCTATAATATTTGTTTTAGCCTTAAAGCATTTAATACAACCGTTAAACTACTTATAGTCATTGCAAAAGCTGCAATCATTGGATTTAAAAAAATGTTAAATGCATTTAATAAGCCAGCAGCTATTGGTATCATTAAAATATTATAGAAAAATGCCCAAAATAAATTTTGTTTTATATTTCTAATTGTTTTATAGCTTATATAAATTAAATCATTAATCTTGTCTAAATTATTATTCATTAAAACTACACTTGCTGAATCTATCGCAATGTCTGTACCGTTAGATATTGAAACTCCGATATCACTTGTAACTAAACTTACACTATCATTTATTCCATCTCCGCACATTAAAACTAATCCATTTTGTTTAAGTTCTTGAATTTTTTCCGCCTTTTCCTTCGGTTTTACGTTAGCAATAACTTTTTCTATTCCAATTTCATCAGCTATATATTTTGCAGTTTTTTCATTATCTCCTGTAAGCATAACGATGTCTATATTTCTATTTTTTAACTTACTTATAGTATCTTTAATATTGTCTCTTATAGTATCTTTAACTCCTATTACAGCTATTAGATTATTATTTTTGGCTACAAATACGATACTGCTACCATTTTCAGCCAAATCTGTTTCGTGTTTTTCATCAATAATCTTAACACCGTTTTCTAATATTAAGTTTTTATTACCAATATAAAATTCATCTTCTTTTATTTTTGCATATACACCATATCCTGGAATTGCCTTAAATTCCGTAACTTCACTTAATTGTATGTTCTTTTGGTTAGCATAATTTATAATAGCAAGCGCTATTGGGTGTTCTGATTTCTTTTCAATACTTGCCACTTGCTTTACTATTTCATCTACATTTTCATTTGAATAATTGTATATTTTAGAAATACTTAAATGTCCGTTAGTTATTGTTCCAGTTTTATCAAATACTACAGTTTTTACTTTATGCGCATTTTCTAAAGCCTCGCTTGATTTTATAAGAATACCCTTTTTTGTAGATTGCCCTGAAGCTATAACTATTGCAAGTGGAGTAGCTAGACCTAAACTGCAAGGGCAAGCTACCACTAATACTGAAACAAAAATATTCATGCTAAAGGCAAAATCTTTTGTAAATGTAAGCCATATAGCAAATACTAAAAAAGCTAATACTATAATTGTAGGCACAAAGTAGCTACTTATAGTATCTGCAATTTTTGCAATTGGTGCTTTTGTATTGGTAGCTTCTTGGACCATTCTTACTATTTCTGAAACTGTAGATTCTTTTCCTATTTTTTCAGCCTTGTATTTTATAGTGCCCTCATAGTTTACACTTCCTGCAATAACCTTTGAGCCCTCTTCTCTTTTTACCGGAACACTTTCTCCAGTAATAAAAGATTCATCAATATGTGTAGTTCCTTCAACTACTGTTCCATCAACTGCTATTTTCTCTCCTGGCTTGCAGATTACAATGTCTCCTTTTTGTATTTCATCTATTGTAACTGTAAACTCCTTATCATCTCTTACAATTTCTGCATTTTTTGGTGTTATAGTTACTAATTTTTGCAATGCTTCTTTTGTTTTGTTTTTATTTTTATTTTCTACGAACTTTCCAATTTCTATAAAAAATAGAACAATTGCTGCTGATTCATAATATAAATTTTCTACAAAATTGCTATATCCTTTAATTACCATAATCGTTCCATATATGCTATATAAGTAACTAGCTACAACACCAATTGTAACTAATGTATCCATATTAGGAGTCTTATGTATTAAATTTTTTACTCCGTTTTTTATTATTTTCCAACCCAAAATTAATACACTAGTAGTAAGAAGTAGTAAGCATACACTATAATTAACCGGATAATACACCATATGTAAATATGGAATTGCAGGGAGTCCTATCATATGTGACATAGATATATATAGTGTAAGAATTCCTAAAATAGAAATAGCAATTAGTTTATATTTTTCATTATGGCTTTTTCTTTGCTCTTTTTCAAAACTATATATTCCTAAGCTTTTAAAACCAGCTTTTTGAACAAATTTATTCAAATCATCTAGATTTATTTTCTTATCATCATACTCGATGCTTGCCGTATTCATAACTAAATTCACAGTTGCTTGTTTTATTCCTTCTTGCTTATTAAGATATTTTTCAAGCCCGTTGGAGCATGCAGAACACGTCATTCCATCAATCGCTAGAATAACTTTTTTCATATTTATCCTTCCTCTACCACTTCATACCCAATGTCATTTATAGCCTCTGCTATAATTTCTTTTTCTATGTCATTGTTTAAAGTAATTGTAACTTTACCTGTATTATGATTTGCAACTACATTTTCTACTCCCTCTATATTTTTTACAACATTTTGTATTCTGTTCTCGCAGCCTCCGCACATCATACCTTTTACGTTTAATACTATCTCTTTCATTTTCTTCCTCCTTTTAATCTATATTATCTAAATTAAAATCCGGCACATATTGTTCTTCGTGATTTTCTAATTCTTGTACATAGCCATATTTAAATTCGAGCTCATATAAATAATTTGTAATTTTTTCATATTCCCTTTTAGTTAGCTTTCTATTTATGTCTGTACCTAATACATTTCCGGTTGGAAAGTATTGTGCCATAAGGCTTACTATAACTTTGCCATCTAAGTTCTTTTTAATCCACTCTAATACTTTCATGCTGTTTTTTATATGGTTTGGTAATACTAAGTGTCTTATGACCACACCTTTTTGCAAAATGCCATCTTCAAACTGTGGCTCTCCTACTTGGTTTATCATTTCAAGTATGCTTTCCTTAGCATATTTTGAATATTCCCTCACATTAGAATATTTTTCTCCAAGCTCATCTTCCATATACTTAAAATCAGGTAGGTAAATATCTACATAGCCTTCTAATTCTTTAATTGTCTCTTTTCTTTCATATCCACTAGAATTATATACTATAGGAATTTTAAGTCCACTTTGTTTTGCAATTTTAAGTGCCTCTATTATTTGTGGCACATAAATTGTTGGAGAAACTAGATTTATATTATGTACTCCAAAGCTTTGCTCTTTTAGAAAAATTTTTGCTAGAGCATCTATTGATATTTCTTTGCCAAAACCGCCACTACTTATTTTATAGTTTTGGCAAAAAACGCAACCCAAATTGCAGTTTGAAAAAAATACTGTTCCAGAGCCATTTTTGCCACTTATGCAAGGCTCTTCAAAGGCATGTTTCGAGGCAAGAGCTAGTTTTACACTAGCTCCTGCCTTGCATCTTCCAATTTCTCCATTTTCTCTATTTACTTTGCACCTATGTGGGCAAAGTTCACATTTTGCTAACATGATACTTGTTCTCCTAATACAAATACCATTTTAGCATATGATAGTGTTTTTTTCAATACAATTATTCCCTAAAAGTAGTAATTCGACTTTTTTCAACATTTTTGTGTTAATATTTTATAAAATAATGACACACACCAAAATGCTTTAAGCTTACAAAATCAATATGTTTTCGGTGTGTGTCACTAAAATGCTTAATTTTCTATATATTCAGAAGCTTTGAAATGCACTAGACAAAAAGAACGTCCCTTTGTCCTCATTGCTTTATCCTAATTTCAGTCCCATTAGATAATACTGTTATACTTCCGCTTCTGGTTAAATAGTATTTAACATTCATTTCGTTTAGTAGTGCGGTTGTTTCTTCATCTTCTGGCTCTTCTGCAGAGCTTGTAATTACAGCATACTTTGGATTAACTACTTCTAGCAAATCATCTAGCCTTTTTTGATAGTGTCCATGATATGGAATTTTTATAAAATCATAACTACTATTATGGTTAATTATATAATCCTTTATCCTGTCATTTTGTGCATCTCCTGTAAATAGGTAATTTGTATTTTTATAGTTTATTGAAATTATAAGAGAGGAATTATTGCTTTCATTGCTGTCATATATTGCTGTTGGTCCATTTACTACTATATTCATATCTGCAAGTGTAAAACTTACATCTCCGGATATAATTTCAGCATTTATCCCTTTTTCTTTCAAAGCGTTTATGTAATTTGTATAATACTCACTTTCCTTTGGGCAGTTGCTTTGTAATACGTTTTCTACTTCTATATTGTTTATTATATTTGCTGCACTTCCTACATGGTCCTTATCAAAATGTGTTATTATGAGATAATCTAGCTTTGCTATATTATTATTCTTTATATATGCTAAAATTTCAGAGCTTAAATTTTCCTCTCCCGTGTCTATCATTATATATTTACCATTATTTGAAATTAGCATGCAATCTGCTTTTCCAGCATTAAAGAAGTATATCTTAAAATCATATCCATTTTCATTATTTGCATTGTACATATATCCACCCACCGAAAAAGCAATTAATATTATAATAAAAATTACTAAATATTTCATGTCGTTTTCCTTTCAATTACGTGTGTTGTTATTAAGAATTGCCCTTTATATTCATTGTTTATAAATAACTCAATTAATTGCAATCCACCTGTGTCTCCAACTGCCTCTGTGAGAATATATTCACTATGTGGTGGCATGTTGAAAATTGATTTTTTATTTTCTCTTTTATTTTTCCCTGGTGTCAGCATATGAAGAGAAAGAGCATAATTGTCTTCATTAATTCTAAATTTTCCATCAGAAATTAATATTCTATTTGCAGTATTGCTTAAATTATTAAATAGATACACCTTAGCCGGAATGTTTTTTTGTTTGCTTTCTTCTAATTCATTGTACATAATATTTAAGATAGGAAAATCTGTGCATACCAAATTATATATGTGATACTCTGTATTATTATAAACCATTAATTTAAATTCATAGCTACTATGCACTTTTTCGTCTGTTATCTCATCCTGCAAAATAGCCACTTTAGCATTATCAGCATTTGCTCTAAAGCTTACATTTGGATTATATTTGTTTTGGCTATCATTTATAACAGAATAATACAAAGTATCGTCGTCAATTATCAAGTTGAAGTCATTAAACTTAATACTCTCAAGTGCTAAATTAGTATTATTTATCCTTGATGTAATTATGCTGTTCCACTTGCTCTCGCTAACTGAAAGCTTATCATATCTGTGACTTGGATTAAGTAAGATTACAAGTACAATAATTATAACAGTTAATATAATTAATGGTATCAAAATTTTTATTCTTTTCATACTTAAACAATATCATCAGCATCATATTCTATTATAGAATATTTGCTTATCCTTTCATTTTTTGATAATTCTTCGTTTAACTCTTGAATATTTTTGTAAGCTAATTCTATTGCATAGTCAAAACCTTTTGATGTATAGTTCCTTGATTTGAATTTATGGCTAATTTTTTTGGCTTTGAACATTTCCGTTAAATCTTTTTCTACATCTTTATCACTATGTAAAATTAAAACATATGGCTTTCTTCCAAAGTTTACATGCTCTAATATTAAAAAGACAATCGTAACTAAAACTGAGGTTAAAACACCTACTTCAAATAATTGGCAACCACATATAATTCCAATAAATACACTCCATAATAAGTATAACATATCTACAGGATCTTTAATAGATGTTCTAAATCTAATTATAGCTAAAGCTCCTATAGTACCTAATGTGATTACTATGTTTGATTGTAAGCATAATATAATTGTTGAGATAAAGAATGGGAGTATTGCTATTGTTATATTAAAAGATTTATTGTAAAAAGACCTGTGTGACACAAATCTATATACAAAAAATTCGTATATTGCAAGGACCGCTACCATTAGTAGTACTGACATAATTGTTGCAGTTGTAATACTTGCATTTGAATAAGAGTTCATAATATTTTCAAAAATTTCTACCATTTTTTTATTTCCTTTCTATTTTATCTATGATAACAATCTATAATCTTTCTACCATAATAATATTTAGAGAAAGATGTTTGTTTAAAATTAAATGATTCTATAATATTTCTAATATGTGATGGTAAAATGTCATCAAACTTTACCTCTAGTACATTCGTGCCACTTGGCAAAACGTAGTAATTTTGATAGTCTCCATCTAGGAATTTGTCTAGTTCATATGAAGCAGAAATCTTCATATCAAAAGTTATTCGTACATTTGTTATTTCTTCTACATACGCAATTCTCTCGTAATCTATTATAACCTTTGGTTGGTAATCACGAGTTAACATATCTACCGCAAGTTCCTTAATTAAATCTTTATTTGTGTCATAAACTATATCTGTAATATTTCTAGACACTATGCTTTTATATTCATCAATAGTTAATATGCAGGATTTCTTATGACATCTACTTTCTAATTTTTCTTTCTTCTCTAGAACAATATAGCTTAAATCATCTCCATAATATCTAATTCTCCACTTGAATCTTTTAGATAAACCTGAGTCAGTTGTATATATTGAAGTATCTTTATAGTCGTCAAAGTAGAGCGAATGTATTTGGTATCTTCCGGGCTTTCGGTGTATGTGGGTCTAATTCCATTACTTTTGATATTCTAGATTTAAGTAACGATAATTCTTGGTTAGTTAAACTATATTTCCATTCACTTCTATATACTTTTATAGTACTCACTCTCCTTTTCTTATCTCATGCCAGGTCTTCCTCCTTGTTGTCCTCCGTTTGGCATCATGCCACCACCTTGCATTCCGCCACCTTGCATTCCACCACCCATCATTTGGCTGGTTATAGTTGTAGTTTGTTCTCCATTTACAATCATAGTTCCACCTGTATATTTTGCTTCTCCATCATAATCAAATGGTGAAGTAGCTGTAATATTTATTGTTCCTCCATTTATATATATGTTTCCGTTTGAGTCAATTCCGTCTGTGTCTCCGCTTCCCATTTTTATTGTTACATTTCCGCCATTTATTTCAATTGTTGGTGTATATGCTGTAGATTTCTTACCCGCATTTATTCCATCGTCTTGAGCTGAAATATTAATTGTTCCATCATTTATTTTTACATATGTTCCTTCAATTCCCTCTGCTGCAGTTAGTGAGATTGTACCACCATTTATTTCTACTAATCCATCTGCATGTATTGAATCATCTTTGCTTGTGATTGTTATTGTTCCATTGTTTATTGTAACATTTCCATTTGAATGAATTCCATCATCTGTTGCATTTATATCAAATGTACCACCGTCTATTTGAATTAAAGTTCCAGCTTTTATTGCTTTATGCGAATCTTCACTTGATGTTCCTGTTGTCTTTATTGTAAATTTACCTGTCTTAATTACAAGCTCTGTTACAGCCTGAATTGCATCATTTACGCTTGTTAAATTAAATGTTCCACCGTCTATTGCAATATATCCTTTAGATGTGTCCTCATCATTTGTTGATTTAATAGCGTCTCCTCCTGCTGTAATTGTAAATGTACCATCTACTATTGCAACGCTGTCCTTTCCTCTAATTCCATCATCTGTAGCATTTATTATATAATTTCCGCTCTTAATTATTAAAGTATCTTTTGATACTATACCATCATAGTTTGATTTAACTTCTAAACTGCCAGTTCCTGAAAATACCAAATCTGCTTTAGAATAAATTGCTCCATCTAAATCTTCAGTTGTATTTGATATAATTTTATTTGTGCCTGTTAAGGCTATTGTAACCGTGTCTGCTTCTATTACGTTTATTGCAGGTCCTGACATATTTGTTATTTCTACATTGTTTAAATTAAGCACAACATCTTTAGTTGTATTTATTATAATCTGGCTATAGCTACCAGACAAATCGTAGCTTCCTCCATTAGTAATGTTTACTACTTCGCTACTGCTACTTATCTGTGTTGAATTCGAATAGTTGGTATTGGATGTGTTGCTACTAATTTCGCTTGCTGAACTGATAGTAGCACTTTGGTTAGATGCTTTTGCTTGTGTGGCAGTGCTTCCGCTACTGCTTTCTTTATTGTTATATGCTACAATAAAAAAAGCTAAAACTGCTATTATGGCTATAGCTATTCCTCCATACAAAAGTATTTTTTTACTTAAATTTTCATTTTCCATTTAAAAAACTTCCTTTCTTTTAATTTTGTTAAACTAATATTACTGCATGAATCTTAAAAGAAACTTAAAAGAAAAAAACTTTTTAAAAATTTTTTTCTTTTAAGTTTTTAATTTATTGCATAGAGAAATTGCCTATGTTCTTATCTCTTTAGCGTGAAGGACTACCCTATATTTATTATTGTTTGCACATGTTGAAAGTGTTAAAATTTTATCATCTTTTGTAACACCTATTCCAAAGTCTTTTACACTTCTTCCTTTAATATCTCTTAAAAATTCCTCGTATTCACTATCGCTATTAAAATATGTAGTAATGTAATAATCTTCTGCCTCTATTGTATATACTGAGAAAACCTGAAATTCTTTAGTTTCATTTTCAGTTACAAAAGGAATTATATAATTGTCCTTATTTTCATACCATTCTTCTGTAAGAATATTTTTTAGTGTTCCAAACATACTATCATCACGTCTATTGTGCCCATAAACAACAATATTTTTATCTGATCCGTCAAGTACATTCTTGTAATCCATAAAAATCCAGCCTGCACTATTATAGCTCTGGTCTAAGCTATGTGTTAAATAATAATCATTATCTGCACATCGTACAATAGGGAACTCAATATTAGTTCCATTTACCTTTGTCCACGCAACTACATCTTTGTTTATCTGTTTTAAGCTTTTAAAGTCAATATCATATTTTTCCTTCTTTGTGTCCTCTTCAACTACAGTTGTTACAGTATTTGCAATTTCTTCTACAATTGTTTTGCTTTGATTATTTTCAATTAACCATGTAACAATTTTATATCCAGAAAAACATAAAAGTGAAAAAAATATAAGAAAAAATATTAGTGCAATTATTCTTTTAGTTTTATTACTTTTCTTGAAATGCTTGCCCATTTTCTTTCCTTTCTTAGCAAACTTTGTTACGTCCACTATCTAGTTTGTTTTATTTATCCCTTTTCTTGCTGGATTCTTTTACGGTTTCCTCTACTGCTTCGTCAAAACCAGTCAGCGCTGCAAATGGAGCAAATTGTGCTGCCCTTGCTTCAAGTGACATTTGTTTATGTTTTGTAGATTTCTTGTATGGCAAGTTAATAATATCATCATATTCGCCCATAGCTTTTCCCCCTTATTGTCTGTGTCCTCCTATTTGCCTGTTTCTTTCTATTGCTGTTCCGCCTTCTTGCAAATTCATCCCTTTTATAATTGCATTTTTTCCATACTTTTCTTTTATTCCAAGCATTGCTTTTTGTATTTCCTTTTCAGCCTTTTCTTTTTTTATGTCTTTTTCTTTCTGTTTACCTTCTTCTCCAATGCTCGTAAATAAATTCACTTGTTCAAACTCTGGTTGTTTTACTGTGTCTTCATATACTACATTATTTGCCACAATATTTAATCTTCTCACTAAAAGATTTTCATTTGCAATTCTATCATAAAGCTTCATTGCCGCTTCCATTATAATTTTTGTAGAAGCTGTATAATGACTTAAATTTTCTGTTCCATGCCCATGTTTTGGTATCATTTTGCCATATCTGTCAATTGTTATTTCTCCTTTATATTCAGTATTTGTTAGGCTTTCTGCATCATAACCTATTGTTAATACTATTTGGTTTGTAACTAGCCCCTTTCTTACTAAATCTAAAGAAAGTCCTTCTGCCATTTCTTTTACAATAAGCCTGGTCTTTTCATAGTTATATGGGCAGTGCAGAACTTGGCCAGAGCTTAGGCTATTTGTTTCTGGTCTATATGCTTTAATTTTATCTATTGTAGTTGGCTCATATCCCCATGCATGGTCTATAAGCAATTCTGCATTTATACCAAATAGTTTATATAACAAATTTTCATTTTTAATAGACATTCTTGCAATGTCTCCCATTGTATACATTCCATATTTTGCTAAACTTTTAGCATAGCCTTTGCCTACCCTCCAAAAATCAGTAATAGGTGTATGCCCCCATAAATATTTTCTATAGCTCATCTCATCGAGTAGTGCCATTCTTACTCCATTTTTATCTGGCTTTGCATGCTTTGCAACAATATCCATTGCAATTTTACTCAAATATAGATTTGTGCCTATTCCAGCTGTTGCAGTAATTCCAGTTGTCTCGTACACATCATGTACTAACATAGTTACAAATTCTTGAGGCGTCATTTTATTTGGTTTTAAATATGGTGTAATATCACAAAAAACTTCATCAACTGAATATGCAAATATATCCTCTGGAGCAATGTGTTTTAAATACGTATCATATATTTGCGTGCTATATTTCATATAATATCCCATTCTTGGCACAGCCACAATGTAGTCTAATTCCAAATTAGAATCTTTTTTTAATTCTATATCATTATACGATTTTCCACTAAATTCTTTGTTATTAGCAACAGTTCTCCTTAATGCATTTACTTCTTTTACTTTTTGCACAACCTCAAAAAGCCTTGCTCTACCTGGTATTCCATAAGCTTTAAGTGATGGGCTTACAGCTAGACAAATAGTTTTCTCTGTACGACTTTTGTCTGCAACCACAAGATTAGTAGTAAGTGGATCAAGCCCTCTTTCTCTGCATTCAACAGAAGCATAAAAGCTCTTCAAATCAATTGCCGCA
Source organism: uncultured Clostridiaceae bacterium (assembly GCA_947167695.1). Lineage (GTDB taxonomy): Bacteria > Bacillota > Clostridia > TANB77 > CAG-508 > UMGS1754. The sequence continues at coordinate 231 of CAMVIX010000012.1, read as the reverse complement.
TAATATTTTTGCTCGCCCATAATCCACCTCCACAAATATAAATCAATTATAGAACGTTCGTTCTGTTTTGTCAACATAAATTTTTAATCTTACAATGTTTTGTTTATGAAAGTAGAGACAGGATTAATCCTGTCTCTACTTTTGACAATTTCAAAAAATCAAGCGATGGGCGTTTTGCTCGCTTCTTGAGCCTTATTTACTTTTATTTCCCTATTCCTACCACGTTGTCAT